>JBEIHH010000038.1:0-25745 GCA_040381475.1 Crocinitomicaceae bacterium
CAAAATACTCTACCAGAGCCTCAGGTAGAATCACTTTTAATAGGTCGTAATACAAATCTGCCATCTCAATTATTGGATGGCTCAAAGATGGATCAACTCATTTTCCCCACAAGTTTTGGACTTGATCCGAAATGGAGGCATTCTGAAACAATGCGACTTCGATATCCGTAAAGAGGACCTAAAGATACTAAATTAAATGAATTCAACACTCCACTCTAAGAACATTTTCAGTGGCCTCGCATTGTTGCTCATGCTGTTATCATTCATGGCTTTCATGAAAACCAATGCTCAAGCCCCCGGTGGTGTTTCATCTGGTCTCCAAGTATGGTATAAAGCCGATGCCGGTACTTCTACAACCACTCACAACGCTAGTTTGTATCATTGTAACGACTCTAGTCCGAATGCGAAAAACGCCACACAAACTGTTGTTGCCAACAAACCAACGTATCTGACAGCCGTGATCAACGGCCATCCCGGTATTGGGACGACGACATCGCGTTTTTTCAATGCTGATTTTTCGGGAATTGACAATCAGAATTATACTATATTCACTGTGTCATTGCGTCGGGCGGGCGGTAGTTTCAATAATCTCGTTGGCGTTCAGTATGCAGGTGCATACAATGGTATGAGCCTGGGCTACGCGGGTACAGGTCTTATAAGACATATCCATTATGGAAACTGGAGCAATATGGCTTGCCCTGCTTACAGTGTGAGTACAGAGATACCGGCAATTTTAAGTACTCAGTTTAGTCAGACTGCTGGCAAACGCACATGGCGTGTTTATGATGGAGCAATGACAACTTCAACCAATAGCAATCTAACTCAATATGCTCAAGGCAGCAATGGGAAAGTAGGCCGAGGCAACGACAGTTATGGTTTCAATGGCGTCATCTCTGAAGTGATTATCTATAATCGAATCCTTACAAATGATGAAAAGCGACAAGTGCATACATACCTTTCTGTCAAGTATGGCTTGTCTGTTCCCGGATCTGAGCACCTTTATTATAACGAATCCGGTTATTCGCATGATATCTTCGGAATCGGCCGTGAACTAACCACACAAGGCCTTAATCAACAAGTGAGCAATAGCGTGAGCATGGATGACATACTCGAACTCAGAGATCCTTCTTCACTGAGCGATGGCGATTATCTCATATGCGGTAACAACAATGGTGCGAAAACATTTTCTGCGTATGCAGGAAGTGATTGCTCTCTTCAGCAGATATTAGGTCGCAGATGGAAAGCCAGAAGAATAAGCGATCCTGGTAATGTGACTTTGCGTTTCGATATGAATGGCATCAGTGGTTTTGCTTCTAATGACCTGATTCTTTTGATCGATGATGAAGGCAATGGTTTTGATGATGACGATAAGTACACAGGAACATATTCAGCTCCTTTTTTTACTGTTAGTGGGGTTAATATTCCTGACGGATCCATCATAGCGCTTGCAACAGGCAGAGCTAATTGGTATGCGGTTGTGTCGGGTTCTGCTTCAGGTGCTGTATGGGCAACAACACCTTCAGGTACTCCGCAAGTTGTAACAAGTGTTTGTAGTGGAAGTAATGTCATCATCAACACTGGTGTCACTATTACCAATGACTGGTCTTCCATGTCATGCAGGAATTTTGAAGTTCAGTTGGGAGGTATCTGGAATGCGGGTACCGGCTCCATGGATATCAATGGTAACATCACAATCAATGGTAATTATAATGCTCAATCCGGCACAGTGGTTTTGAATGGAACAAAAATTCAGGAGATTAGCGGTAACGGAATTTACAATGCGTACAATCTCACAATAAACAACTCTGCGGGGGCTCGGATTAGCCCCTCATCCGGTGGTGTAATGACGCGCAATCTGTTGAATATTTTGCTTGGAACATTACAAACCAATAACAAACTCACGCTCGTTTCTGATGCAGGTTCTACTGGTATGATTTTACCATTGATTACTGGCTCAATTTCGGGCAATGTATTTGTGCAACGTTATCACAATGCATCCAATCAGGGTTGGGTAAACCTGGCATGTCCTGTGCAGTCAAAGACGATTCAGGATTGGAATGATGACTTGGTAACCACAGGATTTGTCGGCTCTGATTTTCCGCCGCCATACACTTTCAATAATATTCAGTGCTACAATGAGGCTGCTGCTGGCGCAATCAATACCGGTTATGTTGGTGTAACCAATGTCAACAATCCTATTGTTCAAGGCTCCGGATATTTTGTATTCATGAATTCCGGTGTAATGAATCTGGATGTGGATGGCCAAATAAACACGGGTAATCTTAATCTGCCGGTTTCGTATACCAGCAATGGAATTCCGTTTGCGGATGGATGGAGTCTTGTGGGCAATCCTTATCCTTGTACCATCGATTGGAATTCACTTTCCTGGACAAAAACAAATATCAATAACGCTGTTTATGTGTGGAATGCGGCTATCGGGCAATACGCCAGCTATGTTGGTGGAATTGGTACCAATGGAGGATCTCGCTACATAGCCTCTTCACAGTCGTTTTTTGTTGTAGCCAACGCACCAGGCGCAACACTTGGCATAACTGAAAACTGTAAATCTTCTAATCAGGGCGTGTTTAAATCAACAGAAGCAGTTCATGGGGCATTGACACTCCATCTAACCAATGGTACTTATTATGATGAGACCACTTTGGTCCGCAATGAATCGTCAAGTATTGTATTTGATGCTGATTTGGATGCATTCAAATTAAAAAGCCCTTTGACAGAAGTGCCATTCATGTGCAGCATCAGCGAAGATGGATTTGACCTGTCTGTTAATTCAATGCCTAAAGTGAATTCTGAAACAATCATTCCTTTAAGAATTGAAGTAGGTTCAAACGGAGTTTATGCGCTGACGCATGTTGGCCTGGAGCAGTATGCTCAGGGTGCTTGCATTGTTCTTGAAGATTTACTAACCGGGAATGTTTATCCGCTAAATGAAATAGACGAAATCACCTTGCAACTTGAAACCGGAGCAAGTGCTCTTCGTTTTCAATTGCGCATAGGCTCAACAGCCCTTGGCAATATCACCTCCGCAGGATGCCCTGGTATGGAAAGCGGCACAGCGCAAGTATTTGTTGAAGGAATTACACCGGTTGACATCAAATGGATGAACGAATCGGGTGAAATGATTAACTCTTCGAAGGGTGTCATTGGTTCTGAAGAGGTTTTCAATCTTGCTCCCGGATTTTATGAGTTGATTATAGAAAACAATGGAGACTGTGCTTCTACTTCCACTTTGTTCGAAATCAAAGCCAGTGATCCTATCATCACCGACGCAGTTATAGTTCCTGCTAGTTGTGCAAATGAATCGGATGGCGCCATTGTCTTGAATCCATTGGGTGGAACAGCACCATATCAGATCATATGGTCTGATGGAAATACTGGCACCGGAATCGATGAACTTGCCGGAGGTAATTACGTTGCTTTTGTAGTTGATGCGAAGGGATGCCAGCAAGAATTCTCTTACAACGTGCCTGTAAATAATGACCTTCGTTCAAATTTTGAAACAACAAGTGATCACTTTGAAATAATGAATGGTTCTGTGGCAGTCGATTTTTATAACACCAGTGAGAATGCTGAATCATATGTATGGAACTTTGGTGACGCTACTCAATTGAGCTATGATGAAAATCCGGTTCATTTATTCAACCGGATTGGAATTTATGATGTCACCCTTACGGTAACGGATGGTGATTGTACTTCTGAATTTACAAAATCTGTCTTGGTTTCAAATCCGACATCAGATCTTGCTCAGTTTTCTTCTGAAATGATAGGTACCTTGACTGACGAAGGTGTTCAGATCATGTTTTTCTTCGAATCGGAAAGAAGAATTTTGATCAACGCTTACAATGTACTCGGTCAACAGTTGATAGAGCCAATTCAGGGAGTTTATTCTCGACAGACTATACGTTTCAGCGATAGAAGATATGCAGCCAACGCTTTGATTGAAGTACAGGATTTGGATACAGGAGAGAGAGCATTAATAAGACTGGGATATTGATTTTCCCACAGTGTGATTTTGGTAAAAGAAGCCCCGCTATTGCGGGGCTTTTTGTTTCTCTTCAGAAATTAAGCAGAGTTAAATATAGTTGAATTTACATTTTTAATAAATGCTCATTATATGGAGACAACATTCAATGATGTTTTGATATACATCAGCTTTGCAATCCTGATCGTTGCTGTTGTAATTTTCTCCTATCGAAAGGATCTTTTATTTTTATTCAAAAAGCAGCAAACTGAAGGCACAATTGTCAACTGGATGGCCTCCACAGAAAAGGGCAAACGTTATTATTATCCCATGATTGAGTTCTCTTCAGATGGATTGTCCAACAAGATATTTCGGGCAGAAGAGCGCTGTGAGGGAGAGCCCATGTATCCACCTGGAACTAAGGTTAGAATCTATTATCTACAGTCTGACGTGGAATACAGAAAGGTGATTTATCCTTCCTGATTAAATGTTGGTCGGAATTTTTTTTCCTGTCATCATAGCCGTCAGAATGTTTACTGCATGCTTTAACTGAGTTACGTTGTCAAAAGACATTCTGAGACTTTTATCCTTTTCATACATCTTTCCTTCTTTTGGATTGAGTTTGATATATTCTAAGACATGAGAGAATTTTTCACTCTGGTAGAATGGTGAGTCTTCTTTATTGATGAAATAACCAATCATTTTTCCGCTTTTGAGGATAAGCTTTTCAAAACCTATTTCACGAGCCAGCCACCTCAGCTTCATAGTGTCGATCAGAGCCAGAGTTGATTTGGGTATTTCTCCAAATCGGTCATGCAGGTTTTTTGAGAATGTTTCAAGTCCTTCATTGCTGTTGATATCGTCCAATTCTTTGTACAGGGAAATTCTTTCTGTAATACTGCTGACATAATCATCCGGAATCAGAATCTCAAAGTCTGTTTCCAAAGTTGTTTCTTTCACATAGTTTTCGGTCTTTCTGATTTCTTCTTCGTAGAGATCTTTGAAGTGCTCCTGCTTTAATTCTTCAATTGCCTCATTCAAAATTTTCTGATATGTCTCAAAGCCTATATCGTTGATAAATCCGCTTTGTTCCCCACCAAGAAGATTACCTGCACCGCGTATGTCCAGATCGCGCATGGCAATGTGTAGCCCTGATCCAAGATCACTGAATTGTTCAATAGCCTGAAGTCTTTTCCTTGCGTCATCAGTGAGCAGGTGCATGGAAGGACAAAGTAAATAGCAGAATGCATGTTTGTTATTTCTTCCAACACGTCCTCGTAACTGATGCAGATCACTCATACCGAAATGATGTGCATCATTGATGATGATGGTATTTGCATTGGCAATGTCAATTCCACTTTCAACAATGGCTGTGCTTACAAGGACGTCATATGCACCTTCTATAAAGTTGCTCATCACTTCTTCAAGTTCTTCGCCCTTCATTTGGCCGTGTGCGATTCCAACTCGTGCATCAGGGCAGAGTCTTTGGATCATGCCAGCTATTTCTTTGAGATTCTGAACACGGTTGTGCACAAAGAAAATCTGACCTCCTCGCTGTATTTCATAACTAACGGCATCGCGGATAACTTCTTCATTGAATGGTCGAATTTCGGTTTGAATCGGATGTCTGTTAGGCGGAGGCGTCTGAATGATGGATAGGTCGCGCGCTCCCATCATCGAAAACTGAAGTGTTCGTGGTATAGGAGTGGCGGTAAGTGTGAGGGTGTCGATGTTAGCCCGCAGGGTTTTCAATTTGTCTTTTACCGCCACACCAAATTTTTGCTCTTCATCAATGATGAGTAGACCGAGATCTTTGAATTTGACTTTTGGAGCTACCAGAGCATGTGTACCAATGATAATATCAACCTCTCCTTTTTCTAATTTTTTCAGAGTTTCGGTCTGTTGCTTTGATGTTTTGAATCTGTTGATATAATCAACCGTCACTGGAAAATCTTTGAATCGTGCGCTGAAGCTCTTATAGTGTTGTAAAGACAGGATAGTAGTTGGTACCAGCACGGCTACCTGTTTTCCGTCGGTTGCGGCCTTAAATGCTGCGCGCATGGCAACTTCAGTTTTGCCAAATCCTACGTCACCACAGACGAGACGGTCCATGGGCGATTCTGCTTCCATGTCTTCCTTAACTGCAACTGTCGCCTTTAGCTGATCTGGCGTGTCTTCATACATGAACGATGCCTCCAGTTCATTCTGGAAGTAAGTATCATGTTGAAATGCATGTCCTTTTGTGGCTTTTCTTTTAGCATAGAGTTGAATAAGATCAAAAGCGATTTCTTTCACCTTTGTCTTGGTCTTTCTCTTCAATGTCTGCCAGGCGTTGCTTCCGAGTTTGTCCATGGTTGGCGCTGCACCTTCTTTTCCAACGTATTTCGAAATTCTATGAAGAGAATGAATACTTACGTAAAGAATATCACCGCCCTTGTATGTCAGGCGAATAGCTTCCTGTTCTTTGCCGTTTACATCAATTTTCTGCAGGCCGGAGAATTGACCTACGCCATGATCAATGTGCACCACAAAATCGCCCGGCTGAAGTGACATAATCTCCTTTAGGGTAATGGCTTCTTTATTTTTTTTGAATCCTTCTTTGAGCCGGAATCTATGATATCTCTCGAAAATCTGATGATCTGTGTAAATCAGAATTTTTGCATCCTTGTCAATAAATCCCTCAGAAAATTCTACGGTTAGAGGAGTAAAGTTCACCGCATGATCCTTGTCTTCAAATATCTGATAGAGGCGTTCGATTTGTTTAGGCTGACCTGCTGCGATAACGGTGGTGTATCCAGATCTGACGTTGTTCGAGAGATTGGTCCCCAGCATGTCGAAATTTTTATTGAAGGCCGGCTGTGGTTCCATATCGAAGTTTACCACTTCGCTGTCCATGAATTTTCTCTGCGATCCGATTTCAACCAGCTGTTTCTTTTCTACCGATACCAATAGCTCATTTTTGGTACAGAAAAGTTCTTCAGGTTTGGAATGCGCAAATACACCCTTCAGCTTTTCAAATTGCTTTCCGGCTTTTTCCAGTTCATTCTCCGCTTTTGCAAACAACCCGTTTGTGTCACGTATCCACAGTACTGTGGATTCAGGCATGAATTCAATGAGTGAAATGCGTGTTTCTTCTGATGGCCGATTGCTTACGTCCGGAACAATGGTAGCTCGCTGCATCATAGCCACACTCAGCTGCGTATCCGGTTCGAATTTTCGGATGCTGTCCACCTCGTTGCCGTATAATTCAATTCTGTAAGGATGATCAAATGAATAGGAGAATATGTCAATGATTCCTCCCCGCACCGCGTATTGACCGGGCTCATATACATAGTCGGTTTTTTCGAAACCATAGGTGTGCATCCATTCATCTACGAAGTCAATATCAAGTTGATTCCCCTGGACGATTTCAAAGGTTGCGCTTTGTAGTGCCTTGTGCGTAATGACTTTTTCGGTGATTGCTTCAGGGTAGGAGACAATGCAAATACGCTTTTTGCGGTCAGGCTTGTCCATCAAATGCTGAAGTTCATTGAGCACTTCTGCGCGCATGGCTACGTTGGCGTTATCAGTCTGTTCAACTTCATAAGCTACACGCGCACTACGCGGAAAAAAGAAAATCCGGATATCGTTTTTTTCAAGAGGGTTTTCCTGTTGAAGGCCCAGCAGGTTTTGCAGGTCATTCAGAAAGTATGCCGCCTCCTCTTTGTCGGGCAGAATAAACAGGTGATCTGTCTGCATAAGATTGGCAATACAGCCGGCAACAATCGCTGCAGAAGAACCTACCAAACCCCGGGCATGAATGTGTCGGCTTTTCCCCACAAGAAATCCTGCCAATTGTGTTGTGCCCGGATGGGCAATGTATTTTTCTCTGATATCTGAAATAAACATAACGACCAACACCCCCGTGAATAGGTCACGGGGGTGTATGGCAAAGATACCCATTAACCCAACTGTGTGGCGACTTCGCCAATAAGAATCAAAAGTGTTTTGAACCGGAATGGAAATTCAGGCAAACACACCGGATTTCACTTGTTCTCAGTGCATAAAGACTTTTTCAGTGGAGCGGTAGACGCGGCTGTCTGCTGCACAGTGAAATTGTTTTACTACTGAATAGACTGCACCCGGCAATGTGCGCTGCATCACAGATTTCCATACCAGGTAATCTTCCTGAGTTTTACCATCAAAAACGAGTTTGCCATAAGCGTCATAGACCAGTATGGAGAATAGCTCCCCCTCCGGACAAGCTGATTCGAAAACGATGTCTTCTGTTGAGATATGTTCGCAATGCTTAACAATGGACATACTGTTATAACCAACCGCCTGCAGACTTCCGTTGCTGATGTTGTTCAGATTTACAACCTGAGGGCTCATGGATTCTTGTTCAAAATCAAGATTTGAAATATCTGGTGTGAGGTCAGCAGCACAGCCATTGTTACCGCACTCATCCAGCATGTAGAGCATTATGTCTGAGTCTTCATCTGCATAGTCACTATAGGCAACTATGAGCATGTTGCTGCTGCCATATCTCAGTGAAGGGTGGCCATAAAAGGCCATACCGTCATTGCCGCCAAACGAGAATTTTTTCGACCACAACAGTTCGCCTTGATTGTCCCACTGGTTGACAAGCACTTCCTGATTGGATGAAGTAACATTTGACACTGAAGAAGCCAAAATATTGCCATCTGCGGTGAATTCAATTCCTGATCCACGGTCTGTTTCCGAACCTCCGAAGTTTTTTGCCCACTCAAAATCGAAATTGCCGTCAATCTTCATGATGAAGGAATCAACGTCGTTGGCAGCTGTATATCCCTTAGCATAGAGGTTGCCGTCTGTAGCATGTATGATATCGGTGAATTGGTCGACGACGGTGATGGTCGTATAAACATGTGTACTGAGCAACTCCCCTTCGCCGTCGAATACACAGATCATCGGATCGGTTGCTCCTAATGGATCGAGAAATTCCGTGCTCCCATAAACTGCGAAATTGCCATTGGGCAATTCGGTGATGCCTGTAAAGTGGTCATCGCCGGTTTGACCGTATACTTCTGAATTGATCACATTGCCGTTGCTGTCCATTCGCAGAAAAAAGCCGTCAGAAGCGGCGATATATTGGTTGCACGTACCCACAATAATGATATCTCCGGAAGATGTTTCCGCCATGGCTCTTGGGGTATCCGTTCCGAAGGAGTTTGGTTCGAGACTTTTATTCCAAACAAGATTTCCACTGGAATCGAGCTTTCCGTAGATTAATCGTCTGTTGCTGCTACCTGTTGCCTCAAATCCGGCAAATGCAACACCACCGTCACTCAGGGCAGTAATACAGAAGAAACTTCCGTTTTCTGTGCCTTCGGTTCCGACCACAGTTCCCCATTGAAGACTATGGTTGGAGCCAAACTTCAATAAAATAAAGTCTTTGTCTCCGAATCCGGCGCTTTCGGTGATGCCACCCAGAAAGTAACCACCATCGGGCGCCAGCGATACAGAGTGGCCCTGATCGTAGCCTTCGCCTCCGATCGTTTTGCTGAAAGCATTTCCGGGGCACTGGGATTGAAGAGAAAGGAATGCTAAGAATGCAGAAATAAAAAGAATTAGTTTATGCATGGCGATAGAAAATTTATCGCATGAATAATAAAAATCCAATATGAATCTGAGGAAGGAATGAATATAAGATAGGGATATCTCGAAAAATAGGACTGAATCAGGGGTTCAATGCCCTGAAGAGTGCGTTGGCCTTTAGCATGCATTCCTCATATTCATATGCCGGATCACACCCTGCTGTAATGGCGCTGCCAACTCCTGCGCACAATCGGTCAGTCTGGGAATCATATAATAAACTTCTGATGACGACATTGAAATCAAAGTCACCATTCGGTGAAAGATATCCAATACTTCCCGAATAAATTCCCCTGGCAGATTTTTCGAAATCATGTATGAGATGCATCGCGCTTTTTTTAGGAGCACCGGTCATACTCCCCATCGGAAACGTAGCAGCCATGATATCGGTAAAAGTCACGGATGGTTGCGCTGTGCAACTGAGAGTAGATATAAGATGGTGCACCGTCTTAAAAGTATGCACCCCGAAGAGTTCATCGACGCTCACACTGCCCCGGGTGGCGAATCTCGAAAGATCATTGCGCACGAGATCGACAATCATCACATTTTCTGATCTTTCCTTTTTGCTTTCCAACAATTGTTTTTTGAGTTGATCATCTTCCTCCGGATCAGTTCCTCTTCTGATGGTACCTTTGATTGGCTGTGAGCGCACTGTGTCGCCTTCTCGGGAAAGAAATCTTTCCGGTGAAGCGCACAGAATATGCCATTGCTGATACTCGGCGTAGGCTGCATGAGGAGATTCGGTCAGACGGTATAATTTTTTCCACAGGCTCAGCGGATCGTTCAGTGTTGTTTTGGCTGAAAAGACCTGGCAATAGTTGACTTCGTAGATGTCGCCAATTTGAATGTGATGCTTCAGACGGGCAACATCACTTAAATATTCATCGCGCGTGGTTTCATTGGTTAAAACAACAGGCAAGTTGTCGTTTTGCTGATCCATCCTGATCCATTCAGCACAATCATTTGCCATTTCTCCGGACAATACTTCTACAGTTTTCCCGTCCGTTACAACAAGGTTCTCCGGAACAAAGAAAAACAACTGTGGAAATGTGTCACGTGTGTCTTGTGCAAGTTTGATTCCGCCGAAGTCGTTTCCTGCAGCATAGCCGATCCATCCGAATTTGTATCCGGTATTTTGATCAAGCCAGTGCTGTAGTTGCAACCAGTCATACTTTTCTGCGACATGACAGGTGAATGATGACCTTATTCCTGAGGCGATCATCCACTTGCCTTTATCGGATTTCAGCGGCAGTATAAATCTGGTCGCCATGTTATTTCGTAAAATCCGCTGACTTCAGCCGGCCATTGGATTCAACCTCTTTTTCGCTGTGATACAGATCAACTGCAACAAGCACTGCAATGAAGCCCCAGAATGGTACAGATGCTTTATCTGTATCGAGATAATTGTTGAGTACACCATGGATGAAATAGGTCATCAATCCAAGATATGCCGAACCTACAAGAATTTTGATTTCTTTCTTTTTCTGAGAATAAAAAAGTCTGAAGGCCAGATGGCTCACTGAATAGAGTATCGCGATAAATAGAAGTGAACCGGCCAAGCCCTGTTCGCAAAGCGGGCCAAGATATTCGCTGTGCGCATTGCCGCCATCGCCCTGATTGGTGCTGATAATGGTCCTGTCCTTGGATCGCTGGAACGGCGCATAAACAAACTGATATGTGCCGGGTCCCCAGCCCACAACAGGTCTTTCTTTAAATAGTTCAATTGCACAATACCATCTGTTTAATCTTTCAAGATTACTCGCATCTGACGACACGTTAGAAATGGAGCTTACGTGTTCATCCAGATTGTCACTGCTTTCCTGTTTATTCTGTCGAAGTCCTATTTGTATGTCTTCCCATCCAAGAAAGAGAAATGCCCCAATTGCTAGTCCGGAAATGATGAGGGTTTGGAGTTTAATACGGAATAACATGACCACGAGAATTGCGGCAACACCCAAGATTGAGATCCATGCGGCTCTGGTGAATGAAAGTATGAGACCGATGGTGAGTATGAAAAAACTGATGCCTAACAATACCCTCAAAAGCGTATTAGTGTATTTCTGCATGATCAATCCGATAACGATCGGGAAGAACATGGCGAGTACAGCTCCGTAACTTGTGTGATCCTTAAAAAGTGGCTCCATCACCCAGTGTGCGGAATCTTTGTCAAATCCATACTGTGCATGTCGCGTGACAGTGTAGATGATCACTATCAGCAATGGGAATAAATAAAATAAGAAATAAGAACGGATATTTTTTTTATTGCTGAAAATGTGAATTGCCAGAAAATAGAATGTTGCAATAAACCACATTCTTGTTATCAGAAATTTGATACTTACAATTGGAAGTTCGCTGGTAACGCATGTTAGAGCCATCCATGTCAGATATGCATACAACACATAGCTTAAGGGATGTCTGAATATTTTTTTATCAATGCTCTTGTCTGATAATAGCTTGAATAAGAATAGTATCATCATACCGAACAAAAGTGGTTCGGTAGGCAGGTACATGCCAACACCTCCGAATTCGGTCTCTTCCATATTGATGGAAAATGGCGTGAAAAGAACTACAGTATAGAATAGATATTCGAGCTTGTAAACTGCAGCCCACAAAATGGCGATAATAGCAGGTATGAGCAATACCAAATAGAATTCCTTATAAATACCTACCGACAAAGCTGCCAGATATGCTGCTGAGCAGATATACAACCATCTCTGTGTAAGGGCGCTTCCCATTGCTGTTTTAAGAAGGGGCTTATATTTTGCCTTCTGCCCTGAGTTTCTTGAAGTTGTCTAAAACCAAAAGAAGTATGAATGCAAAAACAAATGCCGAAGCAGTGCTCATTGCCACAATCAGCCAGCGAATCGGAAATGATTTTTTATCGGCTGAACTTGCCTGGTCTACGATTCGCATCACGGGGATCTTACTCTCAACGTCGATCTTCATAAGGTCGTATCTCTTTCGAAGCACATTTAGTTTTTCGTACGATTCTTTCAAATTGGTTTCAAGTTTCACGTAAGTTGTACCGTACTTGGAAAGAAAATCCATCTGATCCTTAATTTTTTGTGCTCTGTCCGGATGGCCGGCGGCAATTGCTGTACCGTACATTTCGGTCAAGGCAGCAATTTGATCGATGTAACTGTATACACCCATTTCCTGAAGAACTTTCATGGAGTCTTCCATCACCCTCACTTCATCCTGAAGATTCAGTAATGATCCTTCGGCAAATTTGTATGCAGTAAGTGCTCTGTCGCTGGTCATTTGGTTGGCCACGGAATCTGCGAAAACTGCTATATCATTTGCCATATCCCTTGCTCGGTCTGGCTTTTCATCAAGAACTGAAACCTCTACTGAGCCGAATTTGGTAAGTCTGGCCGATACGTTGTCTTGATATTCCCGTGCAATCAGCGTGTTGGCTCCACGTTGATCCTTCTTGATATCGTATACCTCCCACAATTGGTATTTTTCGATGATACGGTTGCGTACTTTATCTGAATTGATTATCTGCAGTAAACGCTCTGCATCTTCTTCTTCACCGAATGTAAGAATATCCTGTTTGGGCACGTCTTCAAGCAGCTGTGCCCCGAAGCTATGTTGCTGTTCCGCATACAATACTACAGTGCTCCTGTATCTTTCTTTCATGATTAGACTCACAGCTGCTGAAATAATAGCTGCTGCGACCGAAACAACAATGAGCGGTTTACGCCATTTAAAAAGCAGAATGAATAAGTTGGTTGACTCCAGTGAGCCTGTATTGTTGTTAGTCTGTTGATTGATCATGCTTCTGTTTTGTCTTTGTTATGCAAAGTTAATGATGTTCCGGAGGACATTGCTGATGGGAGCAGGTCTGACAACGAACGGATGTCGAGCATCCGGGTTGTCAGTGCGTAAATCAGTATGATGATGAGTAATATTAACCAACCGTAGTCACCAGTCATTTCAGTCAACCGGGTAGTTGTCATCAGAAAAGCGGTCCCAACGCTTAGCAGGGTGAAGGTGAGGGTTCTTAACACCAAAGGTTGCAAATTGCCGGTATCAAAATTCCTGGCTATGACGATTAGTTGAGCAAGAAACACAAATAGTTGACAGTAAAAACTTGCTTTTGCAGCTCCGAGTGCTCCTTCTGACGGGATATAATGCAAATTGAGCAGGAAGTTATAAAGCATTGCGAAGAAGGCAATCCATATCATCGGTTTCATTTTGCCGGAGGCGGTTATTAAGGTACCCGTTACATATTGCAGGGAGAAAAACAATGCGCTTAACATGAGCCATGAAAAGACTCCTGAAGCTTCTGTGATACTGTTATCATAAAACACTCCGAGCACTTTTTCGGAGTAAAAGCAACTCATAAGACTGACCATGAAGATACCGCTGTAAAGCACTTTGAAGCTAAGCTGAAACAGAGGTGCGATAGATGATTTTTCTATAAGTAGTTTTGAAAACATCGGCAGCAGCAGCACAGCAAACAGATAGGAGATCATATTAACTGCTTCAAAAAACCGGAATCCCATGGCGTAGATGCCGGCTTCATCGGGCCCTTTCATTCGCTCCAGCATAACGCTATCTGCGCGATATCCGATCATCGAAAGCATGATAAGAATTGCAAAAGGCAGACTTTCTCTTAGTATAAGTGAGGATGAAAAAGCATGATCTTCTGAAGATTCTTTATGCGCAGCTCCTCTGAACATGAGTAATGTAGAAACCAACAATGTTATTGAATAGCAAAGGGTTTGTCCATATATGAGCCACTCAATTTGAAACACTGTTTCTGTCGGCAGACCCCATAGACAAAAGGACATCAGAGCAAGCAACAAGAGTCTGTCGAGTATGGAAACGATGCTGTCGCTTCTGAACAAGTGCATTCCTGTGAGAAAGGACCGGATGTATAATATGCCGGATACCATAACCTGATTGATTGCAAGGACTAATAACAACCAAAGTTGTATGTTGCTATAATGGAGCAGCATACCAATGACCATTGCAACTACTACATAGATCGCTGCTAAAACAAGTCGCAACCTTATCAGTTTCATAAATCTCACTCTTCCGGAAAAACCCGTTTGAGCTGTTTTCCTTGTATTCCAGTTTGTGATGCCGAGATCGGGAATGATATTGATGATGAAAGAAAAATTGATCAGGGCGAAATACATACCAAACGCTTCTGGACCGGTTCTGTTCTGTATTTCCGTTTCAACGAACAAAAGGTAAAACGGCTTCACCAGAAGGTTGAGACCAACTAACAATACAAGGTTTTGGATGAATGTTTTTTTCAATTCTAATTTCCCTGTATTTCTCAAATGAGAAATTTAGTTATGCAGATTCCTTCTATTATCCATTCAGACTAAACCTTAAGGCAATACCTGAAGAAATATTCGAAGTCGGGAATGATGTCGAAATCTTCGGGCGGTTCAACTGATGATCATAGAAAAATCTGATGGTAAGTTTGTCATTAACCGCCATGTCTGCAGAAGTTTTAATACTGTAAAGCCTCTGACCGGCAGTTGGTTGGCTGGTACCTTCAACCATTTTCCTGATAATGGTAACATTGTCTCTCATTGTGAAATCAGCTCGGAGATTGAGAGTTGTGTTGGCCATTGTTTTAATAGGTAGTTTGCTCTTTTTATTTCTGAAAGGATTTGGCACATCGTTGATTTTGTAGCCTAATCCAAGCGTAAGTGAGTTGCTCTTGGTTTCTGTAATCTGGTAGTTTGTCAAGCCGAGAGCCATGGTTCTGTCCTTTTTATATTCAACTTTAACCTGTGGCTCATTGGTTTTTTCTTTGTTCTTCGCTTTTTTCGTTTTAAGCGTCATGTCAATGGAGAGTGGAGTGAATTGCTCTGCTATCGAAATGGTATTGATTTGCCTGCTTGTAACGTAATTCGGGAATTCACTTTGGTCAAACGTTGTTGGTCTTCCGTTGGCATCTGAAACATAATTCAGATTACTTACATAGTTGACGGTCATGGTTGACTTATAAGAATGCTTGAGCGTAAAGGTTTTGAAGTATTTCTTGATAGAAGGAATCTTTGACAAACCATCATAGTTCACCGTCCAGTTTGGCTGCACTTTTGTTTTGAACGGATTGGTAGATACTTCGTTAGGTGATTTGCCCGTATATGCCGCAATGAATGCAGGGATTACGACATCCTGACTGGTAGGTCCCCATCCCGCGAAATACCCGTTAGATTGCGGGGCTCCTTCATTGTAATATTCTGAATTCAGCCTGCCGGAGTATGCAGTTCTGTTGTTGAGGAAAGTTTCAAACGCTTCGTTATTCCAACCATTGTCCGGATCATCTTTCATGAATGCACTTGGCCATGTAATGATTGATGCGCTCAGATTTCCAGTTTCCATAGGTGAGTCGAAAACGTAATTATCGCTCAAATCATCGAGCCTGAAGAAGCTTGTAAGATTTCTACCTTCAGTTCTGTTTGCTGTAAGTTCAATTTTGAAACTCTTGACAGGCTCAATATTGATTCTGTAATTCCAGGTTTCTGAAAACGTTTCATTATAAATCGTATTCAGAGAAGGCAGACGAACTAGCCATTCATTCTCTGCGGCATTCAATGCGAAATTTTCACCTGTCGGATTACCCCAGATATCAGTGTTTTGTTGTCCGAGAATAAATGGAATTCCCGGTGCGCTGAACTGATCATCCAGACCGAACGCTTTTGTTTGTTGCGCATATCCTGGAAGTAAAATGCCTTCTGTTCTTGTATAAGATCCAGATACGTTGCGCACCATCATGAGGAATCTCAAGGCAGCATGCAGTGGATTAACTGGTTCTTTCTTCTCTTCTTTTTCGATTTCCTTTCCAAACCCATCTTTTTTGGTCGGATCATCTTTCGAATCTTTTCCTTTCTTGCTATCCTTTGCTTTTTTGCCAGTATTGATATCTTTTAACAATGGAACTTTGTTGTAAAGAGTTTCAAAGTTAGCTTGACCATTTAGCTGAAGCTGCCTCGAATTTTGAATTGTGTTGCCAAGGCTGTCTTGAGTAAATGGCGCGCGGTCCCATCTGTATGTTGCTGCATACCTGGCATCTCCGGAGACAAAATCAATCAATGGAAACTTATCAAATGGTAATTTGTAACTCAGACTCGCATTGTGGTTGTAGGTAGTATTTGTACCTCCGTTTTGAATATTGTTCCACACCGTATCCTTGTATGCATTGTACCAATCTGTATCTTCTTTGTCAATTACACCTCTCGGTTCGCCCACAAGCGCCATGTTTGCCGCGGTGAAGTCGAACTTAATGCTTTTGGTAAGATCATATTTGAAGGTGTATTGTCTTTGCCAGTTCCAGGTCTTTTGAACCTGCGTATTGATCAGCATGTCGCTGAATACGCCTGTCAGTTCAAGTGTATTATTTCTGATTCGACTTGTTTCATATCCACGGTTCATTTCTGTATGAAATCCGATTTGCTTATAGCTTGGATAAAAATTGAATTCTTTAAGCCATTTGAGATATTTCGATGTCTTGATGACTGGGATTTTTTCAAATGGTTTGATTTCTTTCGGTTTTTTATTGAAAGAATAATCGAAAGCACCCATATAGGTTTTATGCAATCGCCAGTCTATGTTAATGTCACGTTTATACTCTTCATTGTATGCGTACGACACCGAGAAGTTTTGTAAATTGTAGAAGCGTTCTTTTTTGGCGCCACCACCACCACCACCACCCGCAGGAGCAGTAGACCCGGGAGTAGGGGGAGGAGTATCTTTATCTTTGGCAGGAGCAGCCGGACCTCCACCTCCTTCACCATCTTTCTTTGGTGCGATGCGAACGTTGGTGAAATTGATACTTCGCCTCTTCACATAATCCTGAGATCTGTGTTTGATATTCTTGTTGACATTTGGTAAGTCGCCCATTTCAAGGTCTGGCTGAAGCGGGCTGAAGCGCGGAGTATTCACGGTTTCTGAATAGCCAACGTACATAGGCAATGTTACACCCCAGTTTTCAGGAAAGAATTTACCCAACTGCATTGTTGAATTGGCATCGAATCCCATAACGGTTTTTTGTTGTCTTTCCATTACGGTTTGCTCAAGAGTACCCCATCCCGGAGTGGAAACGTTACCTGCTACAGCAACAGTCGCGAAGTCAGCGAGTTGTGCATTCATTCGTGCTACCGCTGCCCAACCGCCTGTTTCATCGAATTCAGATAATCTCAATTCGTTCAACCAGATTACAGCGCATTTCGAACGTCCGTCATCATTTGGAGAAAATACATTGTTGTCTTTATCGGGATTTCGAACGCCAATCATGAGCACTGTCACATTGGCGATATTCGGATTTCCTTTCACAGCAATTCGGGCATTCCCGACTCTTCCGGTATGCTCTGCTGTTATTGGTGTTCCCTGAGGTCTGTTGGCTTTCAGATTTTGGAGATCCTTTAACAAGATGTCGAAATTATTCGCCTCAGGCCAGATAGCTTCATCATCGCTGTTATACCAATTCGTCAACTTCATTGGTAACTCATACTCGTAATAATTGTCGTTGAAATCGCTTCCAAGTCTTACGAATACAGTAAGGTCATTGTCCTTGAGTTCGCTTTCAATGCCCAACGCTTCGGCGTGTGAGAACATACGAAGTCGCTTATATTGTCTCAGGTCATAGTTTACGTTTCTGTAGGCTGCCCTGGAATCACCATCTTCAAGATTACAAACCTGATAAGAGAGAGATTGCTCGTTCAGACTGCGAAGGTTCGCGCTCGCAACATCCTGCTCACGAATAATACCGGGCGGAACCACATACGGAACAGGCTCTCTATTACCGTTTTCTTCGATATTGACCGCAGCGATATTGAAAATGGTAGGTGGCGGATCTCCCATTTCAATTTCACCGGGAGATTTCAACGAGCCAACAAATTTTCTCCATTCTCCACGCACAAGTTCAAGGCGTGCAAAACGCAGGCTGACGGGCTGCTCCCATCCTTTTACGAACATTCTGATATATCTGATCGAACGGAAATCCGCTATGCCACCAACACGATCTTCAAACTCCTGAATTGGAATTTTGAACTGATACCATCGTATGGTACGGTCAGTGCCATCAGCCACAGTTCTTGTTGTTTCGAATGAATCCGTGATATAGTTGCGTCCGATATTTCCTTGCCCGAGATCTTGTTGGCGAAGACTTACCCGATATTGGAAATAACTTTCAATCGTGTTCAGTGTAATGTCTTGATTGATGTCTTCACTATTGGGTATGGTGGTTGCGGTGATGGGATAACCATCTGGAGTGTCGGTATTTGAGTTGCCTTCGTTGTTGTTGAAATATACATAGCGCTGAATTGTGTTGAGATTCTGCGCATCTGCCTGAGAACTTCTGAAATATTGGAAATCATCGGAAGAAGGATCAAGCGCGTAAGCATTGTAAGCTGAATCTGTCAGAAAGTTATTTACCTGCGATAACCAAGTTGAGAAAAATCCTGCCTCCTGCGGACTTGTCAATCCATCTATTCCTATGTCCTGAGATGAATAGTTACCTGAAGAATTGTCAAATGCATTTACTACGTTGAAATTGTTTGGTGAAGGGTAAAGTCCCCACGAAGAAGTATCCACATCAAGCTGTGAACTCGGGCTGGGAAATCCGTTTTCATATGTCCAGTTGTTGTCGTTGAGGACGTCTTCTGAAACGTTACCGAGATTAAAATACAGATCACCACCGGTAAGATTTTCTGAATCGTCATTGAATGGGTCCATGAGCCAAAACTGTATGAACTGAACGTTGCTCATTTCAAAGTCTGTGGTAGTAAGCGCGCGCTGAATTCCACCCCATCTTGATTCAGGGTCAAGTAGTTTTCCGGTTGGTGTCAGACCAGAACTGACGCTTGATCCCAATGGTAATTCGTAATTGTACTGACCTCTTTCTTCAGGTTGATAATAAAGATCGAAAGTTGCAATGTTCGGCGGTGTGCCTGGCGGTAGCTGTCTGTTGGGGAATACCTCACCTTCAAGAATTTCTCTCATCCGGTGATCACTATACCAATTATCATCGATAATATTTTGTGGTGTGAGTCCTCCTGTTGTGCGGAAGAATAAAGGGTCAATAACGTACCAACTCAGACGTGCACGGTTGTAATTATAGATAAGGCTATCTTCAAAATTACTTTCTGGAAAAAGCCCCGGTTGTTGTTTTGGAGTGCTGGCCATGAACCATTGGTTCAAACTCCTCAGATCAATCAAACTCTGACTGCCTTCGAAGTCGTCCAGGTAAGAATTACCATCTTTTGATATTGCTCTGCTATGTCCGGGAAAGAGCTTGGCACCTTCGGCATTGAATGTAATGTTTGATTTGGCTTTTGTTTCAAGGAGTGGAATACGGTCAACGAGTCTGGTTAGGAATGGTGATTCTTTTTGAAAGTTTATGTCCAATCCGACCACGGTATTGTTCACCGGTTCATCACCAAGATTTACCTTCTGAGTAACAGGCCTTTCACGGAGATTCAGAAAAGTGGCACCAACCGCAAGGTTTTCATTAAAAGTGTAATCAAACCTGCTGCCTATCATTGTTTTGAATTGCAGGTTGAACAGCGAATTACTTTCGGTTGAGATGTTGATAGGTTGTCCGCTGCTGAGAATACCTTCATTGAGAATCCGCACTCTTCCCAGATTGTAGTCTACTGTATAGTCAACACCCTCGGTGAGCTTAATGCCACCTGAAGTAACAGACACAGACCCTTGAGGAATGTTGAGTGCATTCAGCGAAATTTCGGATCCAGAAGCACTTTGATATTGTCCTTTAATTCTGAATCTGTTCAGATTTGGGAATAGAATTTGCGCTGCGGTTTTCGTAGAGTCGTAGAGTTGTTTGAAAACAACCTGTGACACAATCTGATTTGCTTGTGTTTCCTGTCCGGGAAGTCCGTCACGGATTTTCTTTTCCAGATGGCTACCGAATGGTTCTACAACAGGAAAATAAATTCTTCCGTTTTGAGCGTCAATCAATCCTCCTGTTGTTGAAGCGTTAGGAATGAAGTCAAAGAAACCATCTGGATATGGCATCTGCTGCGCGTCAATCCTGTCGAGATTTAATACCTGCAGAAGCAATTGACCTTCCAGTGGTGGTCTTGAAATTTGATTTTGATTCACTCCTGTAGAAGGATTGTTATACCATAGGTCAAGTCTGAAATTTTCAGGAGCTATACCGAAAGCACCAAGACTATAAACGTTTTTCATCATATTGGCCCAAAGAGGAGCCTGTGATCCGTTGCCGAGTTTCACCCTGGTAATACTTGGTTTAAGCATTTTTAAAACAAGTGCCTGAGGAGCTGCAAATCCATCTTGCGAAATAGTACCTACCTGATAAGTTTGCCCGTTCAATGTGTACTCATAAGCAACAGCAAGTACTTCAGCGTTGTTAAGAGATTGCTTCAGAGAAACAAAACCTAGTCGGGCATTGTAAGAGAATTCAGTAGGAGTGAGTTTTCGCATGTTGTTTACTCTCTCGAAGTGGGTACCGTTCACCATGTTCGGGTATCCACCTGCGATGTTAGTGGAAAGAGCCTGAATGGCCTGATTCCCTCCAAGTATCTGTTGAGAAAATGCTGAGTTGGGATTGGATGGATCAGATCCCGTTGTTTCGATATAAATATCGTTGTTGAGGTTGGATGGATTACCCTGCTGAGTGACGGCGATGTTTCCGTTATCAAAAAAAGTATTGTCCTGAAGAGGAACATTACCTGGACCATCGGTAAGGTCACCGGAAATGTATTCAGGCGACTCTCCCAAATCCGTAAATGCAATTACATTCCGGACGTCCTGCGTATTGGCTTGCAGATTTACCAGCCAGACTTCGATACGCGTAATATTAACACCACTTCCAACGACAGGTAACGACTGAAGTGATTGATCATACTGTTCTCTGAACCAGCTTGAAAGAAAGTAATGGCGATTAGCCTCATAAGCATCTGCGGGTATGTCGAAATTAGTTGTCTGTGCACCGCCCTGAACCGTAATGTCTTTTCGCTCACCACGTTGCTGAGAGAACACAGTGGTATTGCGCAGGTGTCCCCATTTGGTGGAAATTTTTGCTCCGAACAAACTGCTGCTACCCTGAATCAAACTGCCGGTTAGAGGCATGGAGACATTTCCAAGTTCAATACCCTGAATGATTTGGTCTTCGTCACCGGTGTACTGAAGTTTCATCTGGTTTTCGAAATCGAATGTGCTCTCTGTATTGTAGTTCACATTAAGCTTCATGCGCGTTCCAATATTTCCTACCACATTCAACTGAATTTTTTGATCGAAATTGAATGTTGTGATTCTTCTTTGGCGCTCGGGTATTCTTGGATTATTGGTTTTAGATGAATTGATACCAAAGGTCAATTCTGCAGAACCTTGAGGCCGGATTTCGATTTCGTTTGAACCGAAAATGCTTTCAAAACCTTCACTGCCAACTTTGATAATTTTAGAGTAATCCCGGTTGGCTTCATCTTCTTCTTCTTGAATTTCACGCCAGTACTCGCTGATATTCTGTGTTGTCTGTGTGTTCATGTACTCCTCGAGTGACATGGAAGTCCTGGGTCGAAAATCTATTCTATCCCCGATAGTTTGAATAACTTCATACTGACCGGTTTCCGGATTATATTCTACGCGGTATTGAATGTTTTCAGGTAACGGAACATTGATGCCACCAGCATCATCAGTAGGGTTTGGGTTGTCTTCTACCGGCCATACGAGTTCTATGGTGGTGTCAGGAGGAGCGATCGTATTCTCAGGTCTGATGAATGATTCAGGCCCGATGTCCCTGTAATTGGGATTTGCAATTCCTAGCCATACAACTGCCGAAAGCACTACCAGAAAGCAAAGCCGGGAAGCAATAGTCAACCAATTAGTTTTATTCACCTAAGGATCAGAGTTGTTTTAATACTTGCTTGATGAGGTCTTCCAATGCAATTCCAGGTTGCATAACCAACATCTTATCGAGGAGTTTTTCGGTTTTGGTTCTCTCCAGTCCCAGCAAAGTCAGCGCGGCTAACGCCTCCTGCCGGAGAATATTGTGGCTAGGCAACATTTTTTCTGTAGAAATTTCCTGACCCTTGGAAATTTTATCATGGAGATCCACAATAATCCTTTCCGCAGTTTTTTCGCCAATTCCTTTAATTCTCTTAAAACCAGCTACATCACGCATCAATATCATCTGTTTCACTTCTGAGGTAGAAAGTCCGCTCAATACCATCCGTGCTGTGTTCGGCCCTACTCCGCTCACTGAAATCAATTTGCGGAAAAGATCTCTTTCATCTTCGTCAGCGAATCCAAATAGATTGATACTGAAGTCGTTGCTATTTATAGAAAAATGCGTAAACAGCGTAATGTCCTGTTTTTCACCTAGTTTTCCATAAGTGCCTAGAGAAATATTCAGGAAATAAGCTATCCCTCCGGTGTCAACGACTGCGTGTACCGGACTCTTTTCAATGAGTTTACCTTGAACATAATGTAACATGAAAGTCAGGCCAGATTCGTAAGGTATTGACTATGAGATTGGTGTTGGGCCAATTTCTTTGGTTTTAGACCTAAAATCTGCGGGTGCATAAGTAAGCATGAATTGTCATCCTGCAAAGGTTTTGGAACCTATTTTATCATTCAAAAGGGGATTCTGGAATATTAGCCTTCGAACGTTAGTTTTTTCCAATGGAAAAAGGCCGGCATTGCGCCGACCTCTTCCAAAGTTAGGTTAGTTTTTTAGATTAACTCTTTATCGGTTCATGATGATAAATTGTTTCATATATGGTTTACCATTTACAGACATATTGAAAAAATATGTTCCTGCACCAAGATCCAAGGTCTCTGATGTCCACTCATAAACCATTCCGCCCTCAGCTTTTCCCTGCATCAATGAATGCACGAGTCTGCCGGAAATATCATAAACTCCACCTTCCACAGCGGCATCCGTCGGAATACTGAACTGGATCTTGGTTTTTCCACTGGATGAAGGATTCGGGAAAGCATTCATGTAAACAGTTGCTTCCTGTGCCTGAATGATATGAATGGTTTGAGAAACAACAGCCACATTACCGCATGCATCCGTTGCTGTCCAGGTGCGAATGATGTTGTATGGACAAGATTGACCTGTTTGAGATTGATTAAACGTTATCGTCACATCAGGCGAACAGTTGTCTGTTGCTATAATGTTGGTTGCAACATCCGGAATGGTTGTGCCACATTGAATAAATGATTCTAATGGCACATTGCTGAATACGGGAGCTTCGTTGTCAACGATATGTATGACTTGTGAAGCGGTGGCCGTATTTCCGCAGATATCCGCTGCCTCATACGTTCTGATTATATCTCCTCCACAAGCTCCTAGAACCTGCTGTTCGGATGTAATCATCACAACTGCTGAACCGCTGCACGCATCCGCTGCATATGGCATATACTCGGCAACATCGTAGCAACTCAGGCTGATTTCGGCCGGCATGTTGACGAATTCCGGAGCCACTTCATCATGAACTGTTATGATCTGAGCAATTTCGGTTGTGTTGCCACAATCGTCCATGGCACTCCAGATTCGCTTGATCATGAACGGGCATCCGCTACCCATGATTGATTCACTGAACAGAATTTCTACCGTATTGTCACAGTTGTCTGTTGCAGACAACTCTTCTACTTGAGGAATCTCATTGCATATTACCGTCACATTCTGCGGATATGAGCTGAATACAGGGGATGTTTCGTCAACAATATAGATGGTCTGAGTTGCGCTTGAGGTGTTACCACAAGCATCAATAGCAGTCCATGTTCTTGTGAATATCGACATGCAACCATCACTTTCGGTAAGCGCATCTAGAACGAGTAAAACGTTTGCATCACAATTGTCAATTGCCCAGGCATCTGATGCCGGAAGCATGTCGTCACATTCGATTGTGAGATCCTCGAAATTACCATAAATAACTGGAGCAACGTTATCTGTTACAGTAATTACCTGAGTGGCACTTGACGTATTGCCGCAGTTGTCGGTAGTTGACCATGTTCTTGTAACAGTATAAGGACACCCCTGAGAAACCTCTTCCGTGAATACAACCTGAAGATCAGCCGAGCAGTCATCTGTGGCGGTCACAGCGGCCGGACCTGTCAGGGCATCACAGTCAATTGTGATATCCGCAGGCACTCCTATGAGTATCGGATTTGATTCATCAATTGCACTGAATTCTCTTGATGCAGAAACTGTGTTACCGCATGCGTCGGTTGCGGTCCATGTGATAGTTCTTATGATGTTGCAACCAGAACCCTGATCTTCGTACGTTGCATTGATGACTACATTTTCCGAACAGTTATCAGTGGCAGTGATATCAAAATAATCTGCTGATGGCATTTGACCGCATGGGATACTACCACCTTCAGGCAAGTTAGTCAATACGGGAGCTATCTGATCTTCATAAGTGGTGATATGCGTTGCAGTCGTCATATTTCCACAATCATCAATTGCTTGCCAAGTGCGCACGAATTGATAACCACATGAAAGCTCAACCGTCGTTGCGTTCATTGCAATATCTACTTCATTGTCACAATTGTCATAAGCAAATGCCACCGCCTCTGGCACAACTTGTCCACAGGCAAGAACAACGTCGGCAGGTACGCCTATGATTACTGGACCCTGATTGTCTTCAGTTGTAAATATTCTTGTAGCCTGTGATGAATTGCCGCATTCATCTGTTGCCGACCAGGTAATTGTTCTTGTAATACTACATCCTGTTCCATCATCAAAATATGACGATGAAATCGTAGCATCGATATCGCAATTGTCCATTGCTGTAACATTGAATTCTGAAGGCAATGGTAATTGTCCACAAGAAACAACTGCGTCTGACGGAAGATTGTTTAACTCAGGAGCCTGAGTATCTTCTGTGCGCATCAGTCTGGTTTCACTCACCGTATTGCCGCAAGCGTCAGTTGCAGTCCAGGTAATTAATCTGTGTATATGGCAGTCAACACCAGTTTCAGTGAAAGTGGTTACAATTGTTACACCATTCGTGCAATTGTCAGTGGCTGTTACACCGAAGTCTTCACCGATCGGCAATAGACCACACTGATAAGTCTCATTTTCTGGTAAACCAACCAAAACAGGATCAGTAGTATCTTCAAACGTAGTTGTCTGAGAAGCCGAAGTTATGTTACCACAATCATCCACAGCAGTCCAGGTGCGCACCAG
>JBEIHH010000039.1:0-25724 GCA_040381475.1 Crocinitomicaceae bacterium
AAGTTATTTTGGTTTGCGACTTGTTCTGAATTAAGAGGCTCAGAAATCCTTTAGCGTCTCGTAAACCAGGTGTACCGGAAGCCCCATCACGTTGAAGTAAGAACCTTTCAGACTCTTGATTCCTGTAAGGCCTATCCAGTCCTGAGCGCCATAAGAACCTGCCTTGTCGTAAGGAGCGTAATGATGGATGTAGAATTCAATTTCTGGTTGTGACAGATTTCTGAATTCCACTTCAGTAGCATCGAAAAAAAGCTCTTGTCTGTCTCGGCTTTTGATGCAAACACCCGTGTATACCTGATGTGTATTCCCTGACAATTCATTCAGCATCCGCATTGCTTCCTCTCTGTTGGCTGGTTTGTTCAGCACGTGCTCATTGATCCAGACTATGGTGTCAGCAGTTATGACTATGTCGCCAGAGGTTATTTCCTGAATAAATGCATCTGCCTTTCGTTTAGCAAGATAAACGGCTATATCCGGTCCTTTCAATGTCGACGGAAAACTCTCGTCAACCTCATGGATAATGACTTCAAATTGAATACCAAGACCTTCCAGAAGCTGCTTTCTCCTGGGGCTTTTGGAAGCGAGGATAACGCGTTTATTTATCAGATTGTGAAGCACACTGTCTTTTCAGCGCAAGATGCAATCTATGATGTTCAATTTTCGAATACGGATATTCGAATTCTCCACAACATGTGCACTGCTTATTGCTGACCTGCCTTGCAGCAGTAAATTCGCGCCATGCATCAAACCATTGTCATTCTGGATTTTGGTTCTCAGGTTACCCAGCTGATCGCCAGAAGAGTACGAGAGCTCAACATCTATTGCGAAATTCATCCCTGGAATAAACCTCCTCAAATCGGTCCCCATGTCAAAGGAATAATCCTTTCAGGGAGTCCGTATTCGGTTCATCAGGAAGACGCGCCGCTGCCGGATCTTTCCGTTTATACCGATAAACTTCCTCTTCTCGGGATTTGTTATGGTGCCCAACTTCTGGCAAAAATGAGAGGAGGTGAAGTGATACGTTCCACCCACAGAGAGTATGGCAGGGCAGAGTTGGTCAGTGTAGGCGATTCGCCTCTGCTGAAAGGAATTCCTTTAAAATCTCAAGTCTGGATGTCGCACGGTGACACCATTCTCAGCGCTGGTGATGATGCAGAGATCATATGCTCTACCAATGATGTGTCCGTTGCTGGTTATCATGTAAAGGGTAAACCTGTTTTTGGAGTGCAGTTTCATCCGGAGGTTTACCATAGCACAGATGGAACACAACTTCTGAAGAACTTCGTGGTGGGTGTTTGTGGTTGCTCTCAGGATTGGACACCACTCTCATTTGTTGATGAAACTGTCTCTGAACTAAAACAGAAATTAGGAAATGACTCAGTGATTATGGGTCTGAGTGGAGGCGTAGATTCAACCGTTGCTGCTGTTCTGATACACAAAGCCATCGGTGATAGGCTTCATTGCATTTTTGTTGACAATGGTCTGCTGCGCAAGAATGAATTCAATAATGTTCTTGAAGGATACAAACATCTCGGCCTGAATGTGAAAGGTGTTGATGCTTCTGCAAAATTCTACAGCGCTCTTGCCGGTGTGAGCGATCCCGAGTCTAAAAGAAAAGTAATTGGCAAAATGTTCATCGAAGTATTCGATGAGGAATCCAAGAAGGACAAAGATGCTAAATGGCTTGGTCAGGGAACAATCTATCCGGATGTCATCGAGTCTGTATCTGTGAGTGGTGGTCCTTCTCAGACCATAAAGAGTCACCACAATGTTGGTGGTTTGCCGGAATACATGAAGCTGAACATTGTCGAACCTTTGCGTTTGTTGTTCAAAGACGAAGTTCGCAGAGTAGGAAGGGCATTGGGCATTGCGGAAAAAATTCTGGAGCGACACCCATTTCCCGGGCCAGGTCTTGGCATTCGCATTTTAGGTGATATCACTCCGGAGAAAGTAAGATTGCTCCAGGACGCCGATGCAATCTGGACAAATGCGTTGCACGAAAGTGGTTTGTATGACCAGGTCTGGCAGGCGGGAGCAATTCTTCTTCCGATCCAAAGCGTCGGAGTCATGGGAGATGAAAGAACCTATGAGCAAACAATCGCCCTCAGGGCAGTCAATAGTACCGATGGAATGACAGCCGACTGGAGTCGTTTGCCACACGATTTTCTGGCAAAAGTTTCCAATGACATTATCAATAAAGTCAAAGGTATCAACCGTGTTGTATATGATATTAGCTCAAAACCGCCTGCGACTATCGAGTGGGAATAACTAATTTTACCAATTACAATTCCGTGGCATTGTTTTGGAAAGCCTTTTGATATGGATTTGAAAATGAAATCAGCATACAGCACATTGAATTCTTTTGCAATACCGGTCATGCTGGTGTTGTTCTTGACCTCATGTCTGTCAAACGCGCAGATCTCAGGACGTCTTGAAGAAATTGACGGAAAGGCATACTACATTCATACAGTTGAAAAAGGTCAGACTCTATACAGTCTTTCCAAAATTTACAATTGTGATATCAACGCTATCACTGCTGCAAATCCGGGAACAGACACGGGCATTCAGTTAGGTGCCCAAATTCGGATTCCAGCTGCATCTTCTAAAGTCAAAGGCCAGTCAATAGCGGAAACTTCAGGTGATAGAAAATACCTGTTGCATGTGGTCCAAAAGAAGGAAACGCTATACTCCATTTCTAATCAGTACAACATCGATATCAATGATTTGGTGGCTGCAAATCCCGGCAGCGATCAGGGAGTCAATAAGGGGCAGGAGCTACGAATACCAATTCGAAAGGAAAAGCCACATGTCGTGCCTTCTGACAAAATAACCCACACGGTCAAGCCGGGTGAGACATTGTTTGGAATTGCCAAGCAATACGGAATCACGGCCGAGGATATTCAGAATGCGAACGATGGTTTGAGGAAGGGGCTGCTTGCAGGTGAAGATATTTTTATACCAGTAAACATCGGTCCTAAAGTACCCGAGCCGAAAGCAACGGAAAATTTTATCAAGCCAGTTGAGATCATAGGACCGTTCATCGAGGACCATTATGACATAGGTCTTTTCCTGCCTTTTTATGTGACCTACCAGGATACCATGGAAGTGCGCGAAAACAAAATGCGCGATGTCGCTCTTCAGATTTACCGCGGGGCGATGCTGGCCGCCGATACATTAGAAAAAAGCGGTCTTAACGCTACGTTGCACGTATATGATCTCATTGATAGCAAGTCCATGGTAACGGAATTGCTTGGGCGAAAAGAAATGAAAAACATGGACCTGTTTATTGGTCCATTGTTTCGTGAAGTTACCCCTGACGTTGCTGGCTGGGCAGCAATAAACGGAACTCATGTCACCATACCTGTTCAGCAGCCCAATAAAGTGCTTCTTGGATCTCCGAATATGAGTAAAACTGTTCCGGGTGCAGCAACGCAATGGATAAGCATAGCCAGACATTTGTATAAGAAGTGTCCGAACGAAAATATCATCGTTATCGACTCGAAGAACATTGATGATCGTCGTTCAGTGGATGCTTTCCGCGAAGAATGGAAACAACTCAGTGGAGATAGTCTGACAAGAATTGTGGTTGTCGGTGATGCCGGAAGTTTTCAAGTGAAAGACAAATATGTTATCGGAAAAAAGAACATCATCATCGCCCCGACAGGTGATAAAAAACTGATTGGAACTCTATTTCGGGTTTTGGGCGAAGGAGACATCGAAGTATGGGGCAATGAATCCTGGGACGATCTCGAGGCAATTTCTACCGCTAATAGAAATAAATACAAGGTGCATTTTCCGCAAACGATTTACGTGGATTATAAAAATCCACGGGTACAGAAATGGATTGAAGCATATAGAAAAAAATTCAATCAGGAACCCGGCAAATATGCATTCGTTGGTTTTGATGTGATGATGCAATATGGTAGCGGATTGCTGCAGTTTGGAAAAAATTTCCCCAATCATTTAAACGAAATCGAAACCAGTCTTTATGCCACCGGCTATGACTTTTTCAAGACAAGCAATGAAAGCGGTTTTGAAAACCAGTATGTCATTATGGTGGGCACCAACAATTACGAACTGATCAGAGAAAACTGAACAGTCAAACACTCGAATCATGCCATTTACCAGAGAGAACGTTGTTGCAGCTTTTCAAAAAATACAGGATACTATTTGTAAAGGACTTGAAAACTCTGATGGGAAGGCTACCTTTATTCAGGATGAATGGAAACACGATTCCGGAGGTGGCGGTCGCTCCAGAGTGATATCGAATGGCAACGTGTTTGAAAAAGGCGGCGTCAACTTCAGTGCAGTTGAAGGCAAGCTTCCGGTCTTTATGAAGGATAAGGTGAGTGCGGAGGCTACAAGTTTTTTTGCCACAGGGGTCAGTATCGTTATTCATCCTGAATCGCCTTTGGTTCCGATTATTCACATGAACATTCGATATTTTGAAACGGATGCCGGTGATGCCTGGTTTGGCGGTGGCATTGATCTGACTCCAATTTATATCAATGAATTGCAGGCGGCCGGTTTTCATGCGGCTTTAAAGCAAACCTGTGATGCTTTCAGTCCTGAATACTATCCTAAATTCAAAACATGGGCTGACGACTATTTTTTCATTCGTCATCGCAATGAGACTAGAGGTATTGGCGGAATCTTTTTTGATTATCTCAGGGAAGATAAGGATGTGAGCAAAGATCAGTTGTTCGATTTCACCTGTGCGGTAGGCGATACGTTTCTCAAAGCTTATTTGCCCATCGTTGCACAAAACAAAGTTCTGGAGCATACTGAATCGCAGAAACGCTGGCAGTATATCCGGAGAGGCAGATACGTTGAGTTTAATTTGGTATATGACCGCGGTACAAGGTTTGGTCTTGAAACCGGCGGCCGCATTGAGTCAATTCTCATGAGTTTGCCAGAGCATGCATCCTGGATTTACAATTTCCAACCTGAACCCGGTAGTGCGGAAGAGTCAACATTGCAACTCCTCCGAAAGGGAGTGGACTGGTTATGTTTGTGATTAGTCAAAAAGAGTAACACCAACAAATAGAAAAGGTTGTCATTTTCAGACAACCTTTTACAGCTAATTTATTTGGTTGATATCAGATTCTGTTATCAATTTCCTCTACACCCGGAAACTTCGATTTGTTGAAGATGAAGTCGCCATCAGCAATGTCGGTCGTGGTTTTGAAGTTTTTGATCTTATATGTAATGGTCGCATTCTCACGTGTCTTGACTTCCACTTTGAATACTTCCATCTTGGCCTTATCGATATACATGGTGATGGTATGATACGACTTGTTCTTCGGATCATTCGGATTGAGGGCGATCTGATAACAATTAACACCGTCAACTGTGGCATTCGCATTCTTCATTTCATGTTTGAAATTTTTCTCCCAAATGGTAAACATTTCTGCCGGATCGAAACCGCCGTCTTTCACATCTTCCAGATTATCTATTGTCACTTCATTTCCGTCTTTGCTGTAATTCCATACTGATTTTCCGTCACACCAGATCTGATAATCTCCCATGTTTACATAGTATTTCGACCCTTTGATCTTTACTGAACCATTGTGTGTCTGATTTATACCTGCTTTCTGATTATTAAGAGTTGAAGTAAAGTCAGACGTAATCGACTTGAATGTCTTCGCTTTTGCGGACAACTTATCGAGTATTTCTTTTGAGGTTTGAGCCTGAGCGTTGGTGATCGATCCGAAAAGGAAAATCACTAATAAAAAAGCGAAATTTTTCATTTTTAATTCGTTCTGTACTTTTTATGCCGAATCTCTTTTCAAGAACTGTTCCAAAGTGACTTCGTCGGGAATAATTACCTTCCTTGCCTTGCTTCCTTCAAATGGGCCAATCACCCCGGCAGCTTCGAGTTGATCGATCAACCGGCCTGCTCTGTTATAGCCTAATTTGAGTTTTCTCTGAAGCAAAGAAGCACTGCCCTGTTGAGTCATCACCACGATGCGGGCGGCCTCGTTGAACAATTCGTCTTTGTCGTCGTCGGCAAAATTACCCAATTCAAGTTGATTGTCATCCACAACCTCCGGAAGATGAAACGCATTGGGATAGCCCTGTTGCATCCCGATGAAATCAGTAATCTCTTCAACTTCAGGTGTGTCAACAAATCCACATTGTAATCTGATCAGATCATTACCTGTGGAGTAGAGCATATCGCCCCGTCCGATCAACTGCTCGGCTCCGCCGGAATCGAGGATAGTGCGCGAATCAATTTTGGAAGTCACCCGGAATGCAATACGCGCCGGAAAATTGGCTTTGATGGTACCGGTTATAATATTTACAGAAGGACGTTGGGTGGCGATGATCAGGTGAATGCCAATTGCTCTTGCAAGCTGCGCCAGACGTGCTATTGGAGTTTCAACTTCGCGTCCGGCGGTCATAATCAGATCTGCAAATTCATCAACTACCAGTACGATGTAGGGCATGTACTTATGGCCGTTTTCCGGATTGAGCCTGCGTGCCACGAATTTGCCGTTGTATTCCTTGATATTTCTGCAACCAGCTATTTTAAGGAGTTCGTAGCGGTTGTCCATCTCAATACAAAGCGAAGTCAGCGTCTTTACCACTTTTTGCACGTCAGTGATGATGGCATCAGCCTCGTTCGGCAGTTTGGCGAGAAAATGCCTTTCGATTTTATTGAACAGTGTAAGTTCAACTTTCTTCGGGTCCACAAGCACGAATTTGATTTCTGCAGGATGCTTTTTGTAAAGCAACGATACCAGAATGGCGTTCAGTCCAACTGATTTACCTTGACCGGTTGCCCCCGCCATCAGCAGGTGGGGCATTTTGGAAAGATCCACAACGAAATTTTCATTCGAAATGGTCTTGCCCAGTACTACTGGGAGTTCCATTTCAGCATTCTGGAATTTTTCAGAAGCGATCAGTGAACGCATGCTTACCACATCCGGCCTGGAGTTCGGAACTTCAATACCCACGGTTCCTTTGCCTGGTATCGGAGCAATGATGCGGATGCCCAGCGCAGATAAACTCAAGGCAATATCATCTTCCAGATTTTTGATTTTCGAAATTCGAACTCCCGGAGCAGGAATAATTTCATAAAGCGTGACCGTTGGTCCGATACTCGCCTTGATTTTAGCAATTTCAATTTTATAATGGTTCAGCGTTTCAACGATCCTGTTCTTGTTTTCTTCAAGTTCTTCTTTGTTGATCTGCGGACCTTGACCTCCATGAGGTTTGAGCAATTCTACCGATGGAAAATTATACCTGGAAAGATCCAGCCGTGGATCAAACGGTCCGAGGGATTCAATTTTCTGATTGATCTCGGATTCACTCAGTTCTTCTTCGCCATGTTCCAATTCTACTGAGAAATCTTCATCATCGATCACAGTGGCGGAATCGGTGCCTCCTGAGGCTAAGACGCCTTCTTTGAGCGAATTTACTTCTTCAATTTCCAATTCTGCATTCTCATCAATCTCATCGGATTCCTCATCCTCCTCCATATTTTCTTCTGGCTGCTCCAATTCATCGATTTCAGGTTCCATCACGCTTTCCTGAATTGGTTGAACGATGTCGAGCTCCGGATTTGAAGGAGTATTTACCACTTCGTTTTTGGGCTGGTCTTTTATACTCACAACTGCTGCTGTTGCATTATTCATGGGACGCGCGGGAGCCTCTTCATCATCATCTTCCTCTTGCAATTTGGCGGTTGCGCTTTTAAGGTCCGACCACCATTCAGTCATTCTTACCCATGCCGCTTCTACTTTGTGATTGAAGTTAAATATGAGGAAGGCACCAACACAAAAAAGGAGCACCATCAGGGTGCCGAACCAGCCCAGCGTAAAAGTGAACCATTCCGTTGCAAAATGACCATAACCTCCAACCAGATTTTGGTTGCAGGAAATTTCAATCGTCCGGTCAAAGCCATCGACCCGCTTATGGAAAATGAAACCAATGGCCAGTGGGAAGAAGAACATCGCCAGAACTGCAAGTCGAATGGTTTTCCAGAATGGCAGCAGATCTCTTTTGAGCCAGATTCTGGTGCCCAACGCAAAAACAATAGCCGGCAGGAAAAGCGCTCCAAGACCAAAGTACTTGTTCATGAAAAACCAGGCTACATGCGCTCCGATTTTTCCCAACCAGTTTTTATAGGGTTCGTTTAGTGATAGGTCTTCAGTCGTGGTGTCAGCTGTAACAAGTCGCATATCGTGCTCCCCTGTAAACAGATATGAAAGGCACGAGAGAAATACAAACAATGCGAAAAGTGTCAGAAAAATGCCATTGATTTTTTGTACCCGTGGATCATTCAGGAATTCGATGAACCTTGCCCAGCGTCCGTTGCCACGTGATTTAGGCTTTTTAGGTTTGGCAACCTTTTCGACCTCTTCTTCTTCCTCTATTTGATTTTTAATTGTGTTCCTTGCCACGGTCTTGGTTTTGATTTCAACGTGACATACTTCCGAAAATTATCCGTTTGAACATCCGTTGAGGGACTTTCAAAAGTAGAATTCACAGCAGGGCTGTTTTAGACAGTGATGTCGTCTTATTAACAGCGTAATGTTGTCCTAAATGCTATAAAACGCTTGATCAAAGACAGGTTTAGTCGTGGCCGACGAATTTTTATAAGTGTTATAAAATCAGTATGTTATGTTCTTTTGTTGGGATTTCAAAATCAGGGTAGAAAGCCCATATTTGCGCTTGAAACAAAAAAGTGACCAAAAAAATGGTGTCCGAAGTCAAAATGCGTTGTACATTCGCGGCCCCGTTTAAGAATTTAAGACAATGGCTAAAAAAGGCAACAGAGTTCAGGTGATAATGGAATGCACAGAGCATAAAGAGTCCGGTCTTCCCGGCACCAGCCGTTACATCACCACAAAGAATCGTAAAAACACGCCGGAAAGGTTGGAAAAGAAAAAGTACAACCCGATTCTGAAGCGTATGACTGTACATAAAGAAATCAAATAAAACTGATATACCATGGCTAAAAAGGTAGTTGCAACCCTGCAGACCGGTAGTGGTAAGAACCACACCAAGGTGATTAAGATGGTGAAGTCGCCAAAAAGCGGTGCTTACACTTTCAAGGAAGAAATCGTGCACAACGATAACATTCAGGCTTGGTTCGCCAAGAACTGATGGCTTTGTGCAAATGATCTTAAAGGCTTTTCCCCAAGGGAGAAGCCTTTTTTTTAGGTCAAAATAACAGACAACTGGTTCATCCCTGACTTAGATTTACCCTCTGAAACATTGGTCAATCCACGAGATTTATGAATTTTTTTAAAAGACTTTTCTCGTCTGAGAAGAAAGAAAGCCTCAATCAAGGATTGGAAAAAACCCGCACCGGCTTTTTTTCCAAGCTGGCTAAGATCATCGTTGGCAAAAGCCAGGTAGATGATGAGGTTCTGGATAATCTGGAAGAAATGCTTGTGAGCAGTGATGTTGGCGTTGAAACCACGTTGAAAATCATTCGCAACATCGAGGACAGAGTTAAGCGCGACAAATTCATGGGCACAGAGGAGCTCAATGGAATTTTGCGTGAGGAAATTTCAGGATTGCTGAAAGGTCATGAGGGTGAAGAAACCGATGAGGTCTTTATTCCCAAGGTCAATGGGCCATATGTGATCATGGTAGTTGGCGTAAATGGAGTTGGCAAGACAACTACAATTGGTAAACTGGCCAACCAGCTCAAGTCTCAGGGTAAAAAGGTAATGCTCGGTGCAGCCGATACTTTCAGAGCGGCCGCAGTCGATCAGCTGAAAATCTGGAGCGAAAGGGCAGGGGTGCCTATTGTTTCACAGGGCATGGGCGCTGATCCGGCAAGTGTAGCTTTCGACACATTGCAAAGTGCTGTAGCGCAGGAAATGGACGTTGTGCTCATAGATACTGCGGGTCGACTTCACAACAAAGTTGGACTCATGAATGAGCTCACGAAGATCAAAAGGGTTATGCAGAAGGTTACTCCGGATGCGCCGCACGAAGTGTTGCTGGTTCTGGATGGTTCAACAGGCCAAAATGCTTTTGAACAGGCTAAACAATTCACGGCTGCCACCGAAGTTTCAGCCCTGGCGATTACAAAAATTGACGGAACGGCCAAAGGCGGGGTTGTTATCGGTATCAGCGATCAGTTCAGTATCCCGGTTAAATACATCGGAGTTGGAGAGAAAATCAATGACCTTCAGGTCTTCAACCGATTTGAGTTTGTCGATTCACTTTTTCAAACAACGGAGAAATAATAGCTCTGCGATTAGGATCAACGCTTCTAGAATGAAGTTTTCCGACCCGCAATTCAAAGCATAATCATGAAAACGAAAACGCTTCAAAAAAACAAAGTGAATGTTGTCACTTTGGGTTGTGCCAAAAACATCTTCGATAGTGAGGTCATGATGGCACAGCTCAAGGCGAATCAATTCAATGTCGAACACGAGTCGGCTTCGGAGGATTCTGAAATTGTTATCATCAATACTTGCGGATTCATTGACAATGCCAAGGAAGAGAGTATCAATACGATATTGTCGTGGGCAAAGGAAAAAGAGAAGGGCAACATCAATAAGCTCTATGTCACAGGTTGTTTGAGTGAGAGGTATAAGCCAGAACTCGAAAAGGATATACCGGAGGTCGATGCATTTTTTGGTACCCGTGATTTGCCCAGACTTCTTAAGACATTAAAAGCTGATTACAAGCACGAGCTGGTTGGAGAGAGATTACTCACGACTCCTGCACATTATGCATACTTCAAAATTTCCGAAGGTTGCGACAGACCTTGCTCCTTTTGCGCCATTCCACTCATGCGCGGCAAGCATGTTAGCACCCCTGCAGAACAACTGGTGGCCAGTGCCAAAAAACTTGCGGCTTCAGGTACGAAGGAACTGATTCTAATAGCCCAGGACCTGAACTATTATGGGCTTGATATATACCGTGAAAGAAAACTAGCTGATCTGCTGCGACATTTGAGTGATGTGGAGGGAATCGAATGGATCAGGCTTCAGTATGCTTTTCCGTCAGGATTTCCGCTTGAAGTCTTGGACGTGATGAATGAAAGGCAAAACATTTGTAAGTACCTCGATATGCCGTTGCAACATGGTACCACCCGAATGCTCCAACTGATGCGTCGTGGCATAACGAGAGAAAAGACTGATGCACTCATTTCAACTATCCGTGAAAAGGTGCCGGACATTGCTCTCAGAACAACACTGATTTCGGGTTTTCCCGGAGAGACCAAAGAAGATTTTGAAGAAATGCTCGCCTGGGTAGAAAAAAGCAGATTCGACAGACTTGGAATATTCACTTATTCTCACGAAGAAAATACGCATGCCTATGGCATGAAGGATGACGTAGCTGCACGGACCAAAAAGAAACGAGCAGATGCCGTGATGGAAGTGCAATCACAAATTTCGTATGAGTTGAATCAGCAAAAGGTCGGCAAAGAATTTAAGGTACTCATCGATCGCGTCGAAGGTGATGCTTACATCGGCCGAACAGAATTTGATTCTCCGGAAGTAGACAATGAAGTCATCATTGCGAAGGAGGAAGGGTATCTCAGAATCGGGGATTTCGCCACGGTAAAAATTCACCGTGCAGAACATTACGATCTCTTTGGATCAGCGGTATAATCTTAAGCGCTACAAGAGCTATGTCTATCAAAAACAGCGATAAATCAAGAATTTCAGATCCTGGTTTCGGAGAGAAGCTGGGCGGGAAGGATTCTAGAATGATCAATAAAGACGGTAGCTTCAATGTAAAAAGAAAGGGCGGAGAAAGGGGATTGAGAGTTATATACCAATATCTTCTTTCGATAGGCAATCTGCATTTTTTTGTGATGATGTTTCTTGGCTATGTTGGACTCAGTTTGTTCTTCGCACTGATCTATTTCTGTATCGGCGTGGATAACCTGATTGGCGTGCGGGGAGAAACACCCATGGCATCGTTCATGGATTGTTTTTATTTCTCAACGCAAACATTTACCACTGTAGGCTACGGCGCCATTGCTCCCCGCGGCATCATGGCAAGCACAATGGCTTCGTTCGAGGCATTTACCGGATTGATCTTTTTCGCAATCTCCACCGGTATGATGTATGCGAGATTTTCTCGCCCACGAGCCATTTTGCGTTACAGCAAGAACGCTTTGATTACACCATTCGAAGGCGGCAAGGCTTTGATGTTTCGATTGGCCAATGCAAGAAGCAATGCGCTCATGGAGGCCAATGCTCGTGTCATGGTTACCATGCGTCCATCCAAAGATGATCACACGAACAGAAAATATTTTGGTCTGAAACTCGAGTTAGAGCATGTCACATTTTTACCGCTGAGCTGGACACTTGTTCACAAGATTGATGATCAGAGTCCTTTGTATGGTCTATCTATGGAAGATTTCATCGACCTGGATTTTGAAGTATTGATTCTCATTTCCGCTTTCGACGATACTTTCCATCAAACGGTTCACTCGAGGCACAGTTATACTGCACATGAATTGGTACCTGATGCGAAATTCATCAGAGCATTTCAACCCGATGAATCCGGGCATGTCGTGCTGAATCTTCACGATCTTGATAGATATGAGTTGACACCAGAACAAAACAAGTCATAATTTTACCCACATGAATTTAGGAATTGGAGCAAAAATTACCCATCCTGCATATGGAGAAGGTGTGGTATTTGGCATGGACGATCACCGCTACCGCATATACTTTCGTGAGCACGGCGAAAAGGAACTTGGCAAAGCCTACGACGGGTTTCAATTGATCGAAGCAGCACCGGCGATTACTTCAACCGTTGAGTTGGAGGATGTGGTGAGCGCAGTGAAAAATGTATTTGATATGTATTATGAGGTGACAGAGATCGTTGAACTTGGCGACAGATGGGAAGGTGGCGTATTGCTTCTTCAGCCCGAGGACACCTCGTTGAAGGCCAAAGAAATTCCAATGGAGAATTTTTTTCATAAAATCGTCATGCTCCGCGACCGCCTCCGGGTGATGGAGCAAAAGCTCAATGCACACCCTAAACTGACGGATGCGGAGAAGGTAGAAATGCAGCAATACATAACCAGAATTTATGGTTCGCTCACCACTTTCAATGTGCTCTTTAAATCGAAGAAAGATTGGTTTGTGGGAGAAAGTTCAAAGGGTGGCTCTGAAGATTAGCAACCTTTAGTCAGGCATTTTTCAAAAGCTCACAATTGAAGTCGGCGTATATATCAGTGCGCTGAAGTGTGGCTCCTGCGGAAAAATCGGAAGATTTATATATTGCTATCGGGTCATCATCATAATTGATAGGCATGGCAACTCCTTCGCTCGCAACGGAAGAAGCATAGTCAGAAGATGTTCCAAAATTTTGAATGGATAAATTCAGCACATCGAATCCTATTGCATCATAAAAAGTCGTGGAATAAATACTGATCTGAATTTTGGCTTTGTAAAGAAGCTCGTCGAGTGACGAGAGAAGTGGTGCTATTTCGATTTCATGATCTTTCAGAACATCGTATGAAGAATGTTGTGTTTCAAGAGGATGTAATTTCAGAATGATCTTCCAGTCGGGGTGCGATTGAATGATTTGGGCAAGATGAACAGCGTAATTGATATAATTTTCATGCATTCCTTTCTGAGCGCAGATCAGGATCAGGTTTTCTTTCTCTTGTCTGGTAGTTTGTGCAGATGTTTTCCGGTAGAGGTAATCCCCTGCAATATCTATTTGGGTTTCCGAAAATTCGCATCCACGAGCAAGCACGTTTTTCCAATACGAGCCATAAACAAGAATTTTGTCTGGAAAGAATGCATTCTTACAAGCTTCACTGAAACATGGATCATATACATAGTAAAGGTCATTTCCAGATATCAAACCATGCTGCAGTTCAATAGATTCAATGTTCAAAATCTTCAGCGCTGCCAGCAGTCCCTCATTGTGATAATGGCAAATGAAGTAGACTTTTTTAACCGAAGAGTTCTTGAACAACTGGTAGTAAAATCTGAATTCATCGAAGAATATGTGAAGGCATGATTGAATATAGGCCAATTCCTCATTGCTGAAATTGCCGGATTTTTTCACATTGCCGGCAATACTGTGGACCCGCTTCAGCATGCGTCGTTCGTGGCCATCCATTGCAGGATATTGATGCAGATGATTCGTCAGGCAGTCATCTGATTTGATTCCTTCTGTTTTCTTTTTAAGAATTGTATAGCATCCTTCTGCCCCGAGACAAGACGATACTTTTTCAAAGTAAACCGAATGCGGTTTGCCGAACTCATCAATCACCACTCTTCCCGGATCAATAATCACACTCTGTGCATTGATAGCATTTTTTCGGGTTACAGGTTTAAGTAAGCTTTTGAGGTTGAGAATGCCCGCATGAACTACAAATGGGAAATGGACATAGTTTCGGATAAGCTTACTTCGGTCGCCAATCATGGCATATGAGAGTCCATGTTGTAACACCTTCAGAAAAGAAAACTCTTTATCACCGCTGAGACACATCGACGGATCGGACAGTTTCAGCCTGAAGTATGCGTTAATTTCAGAAAATGGCCTGATTTGCATAGAGCATCCCGGTGATTGAAAATCACCATGCAAATCTAATCGTCGCAATTGGTTTTACGGTCTGTTGCTGCGGTTGAATATCTTTGAAGCCTTAACCCGATTTCACGATGACTTCATTGGAGAAGATTCTGGCTTATAAAACCTGGAGGCAACGCATTCGTTTGGACGAAGGCTTGTATACTATGGGATATTTGAATATGCCTGACGAATGGGAGTTTAATTACCTTCCTGATCGTCTCGACGGCAAGAGTTTTCTTGACGTAGGCGCTAATGATGGGTATTTTCCTTTAGAGGCAGAGCGCCGCGGTGCAATTCGGTCAGTAGCATCTGATATATACTATGAAGGCCCCAATGGAAACGTCGGAGGTTGGAATGTTGAAGGAATCAAGTTGCTGCGTCAGCATTTTCAATCGAAAATGGAAATTGCAACAAAGTCTATTTACGATTTGCATCAATTCAACAAGAAGTTTGATGTGGTGCTTTGTTCCAATGTGATTTCATGGCTTGACAACATCAATGAAGCAATAGCGCAGCTATGCAAAGTGTGTGATCACACATTATATCTCAAAGACGGTTTCCTCACCAGGTTTGATCCTGAGCCGGTGCTTCAATATGAAAAGGGGAAAGGACCAGTAGCCTTCAGGGGCAACTTGAGTTATATCCGAGAGGTACTTCGTGTGAATGGATTCGGTCGCCTTGAAATCAAACCAATTTACTCATACAGATATTTTGACTGGCAAACTTCTTCTTTTCCGTCAGTGATTGATGACAAAGAAGTTCAGGTATTCACTTTGCCGGATGAAAAAACCGGGGAAGGAATGGTGAATTGTCACAAAGCCTGGAGAGTTGGAGAAATGGGCGATTTTAGTTTCATTAAAAACATCGGATGGGTTCGCACTTCGGACATCCGTTTAGCGCCTCGTAGTGTCCAAAGCTTGCCTGGAAAGTTGCTGAAAAGCGTACTTTCTGAAAACCAGTATACTGACTATATCCGTAAAAAGGGGGATGAGAATTATGTGAAGTCGTATATGGTGATCGCTCAAAGAGGCTAAAGTGTCGATGAATTTGCCTTAATGTCTTGATTTTCACCAAAATCGTGTAAAAGTTGGTGGATTAAAAGTTCATAACCTAAAGCCCGCAAAATGAGCGGATTCAATTTTTTTTATTTACTTTTCGTCTGCAATTCGATTCGTTAGACGTTTTGCTCCATCAATATCGTTTGATGGGAACAGAAAAATCCACATTGGCTGTAATTCCGCATAAAGGGACTTGAGCCATGGACTTGATCTACTGAATGGCTTGTTGGCCCACTATTTTGGTTGATATGGACGACATAAAATTCACACCTTGCCGCTGCCCGACGAAAGTCGAATGGTTTTTAGGCAATCATGCAGCTGGCGGAACTTTCCGGACAGGGCTTTGATCCACCGGGAGACCTCTTTTAGGTAAAAAGGATTGTGCGCAATCAGTAATTAAGTCTGTGAGTAGTTTGCGGAGTGGAGGTTAGTGTGGATTTTTTCTTGTCAAAACCCACAAAGCCAAAATTCAATCCTTACCATTGCGTGTGTTCATCGGATATTTGCAGCATGAGTCTGGAGAATTTTCTTCCCGTCATGGAGTCTTTTTATTCAGTACAGGGCGAAGGTGCCTATGCCGGCGTTCCTGCCTATTTCATCCGGCTTGGAGGTTGTGATGTTGGTTGTGTATGGTGCGACGTAAAAGACAGTTGGGATGCTTCCAAACACCACCGTTATACACCTGAGCGTATTGCCAAAACCGCTGCGGAAAGCGGAGCACCTGTGGCCGTAATTACCGGTGGTGAGCCGGCGATGTACAACCTCGCTGAATTGACAGCAGCTTTGCGCGGGCTTGGAATGCGCACTCACCTGGAAACTTCCGGAGCATATGACATCACCGGCGATTGGGACTGGATCACATTTTCTCCAAAAAAATTCAAAGCACCAGTCGGCTCATCTTATGCTTTGGCGAATGAATTGAAGGTGATCGTTTTCAATAAAAGTGATCTTGAATGGGCGGAAACACATGCCGTAAAAGTTGGTGCTGATTGTCTGCTATATCTGCAGCCTGAATGGGAGAAGCGTGAAAGCATGCAAGCACTCATCTTTGATTACATCCGGAAATATCCGAAATGGAGAATTTCGGTACAAACGCACAAATATCTGGGAGTCGAATAACCGGCCTACCAGCTGTTAATCAGTTTCAAAACGTGTGCCGTGAAAGATGATAAAACTTTTGGATTTTTGATGTAATTACTCTGAGGGTTTATCCCTCTTTTTAGCAACGTTGAACATCCGCGATACATTAAATCCGAACTGGATGTCTCCTTTTGCCCAGTCACCCGTCGTTTCTGTTATGAAGCCTTTTTCATTCATCGGGTTGCTATTGGTGAAATGCAGCTGGAATACGTGACCGCCGGTTTCGATATCAAATCCAATTGAGAGCGAATTTTTATACTCCGGTTCTAACTGGTCGGGCAATACATAAAAATATTCAACATTGAAGGAGGTTCTTCGTGTTATTTTATATCGACCACCAACTCCAAGGGACAATACATCGTTTTTGATGGTCGAGTCTTTGACAAGGTTTCTATGCACCAGTGTCGGAGCAAGTTGCAATGAGAGATTGTCGTTGAATTTTCTTCCTATGAGCAGTTGATGACAATAATAAAGTCTCGACGTAAAATAGTTTTTACGATCGGGCTCTGACCATGCTCCGGTGCGCACGACCATCGAGGAAAACCAAGATAAAGTGACAGGCATGTTTTTAGCACCTGTGCTTTGTCTCAGAATTTTGTATTTGAAAAATCCATCTATTTCCTTGTTCACATTCGATCTGCCAAACCCAGCCATGAGTCGGTCGCTCAAACCGAATTCAAAGCCAAGTCTCATGTTTGCCTGATCAAGACCGAACAAGTTATCAGCTCCGGTATTTATTGCTCCGAAACGATGTGATATTCTGAAATCCATGGCACCTGCAGCCGGATTTTCAATCGAGTGCATATTGATCACTCGGGTTGATTTGAATGTGGCAAATGTGTAGTTTATTTCCGGCTCCTCTGGTCCAAGCAAAGACAACAAGTCAAGCGTGTCCTGCTGCGCATGGAGCAATGAAAATAAAAACAGAGCTGACATTGTCAGCCCTGTTTTTAAATTGATGGTTTTCAATATTTTCACAATGATTATTTCTTGAGTTCAGTAAGATTTGCCCTTACGTCGATGTCAATATTATTTGAAATGTTATCTGATTTATCACCTGGAATAACAATTCCATAATCAGAGGCCTTCACAGAAAATTTTGACTCAGCGGTAATTTTGCCTCCGGCAACAATGAAAGTGGCATCGGAAGTCATTGACTTTGTGACACCGTGAATAGTCATGTCACCCGATACCTTGGCCTTGTAGTTTCCATCTTTTTGAAGATTGATAGAAGCCATGTTTTCAACTTTTCCTTTAAATGATGCTTTCGGAAATTTGTCACTTTCCATATAAGTTTCATTGAAGTGTTCGCCCATGAATGCATTTTCAAAAACGAAACCTTTGGTCAATACTGACCACTCAATCGCACCAGTTGGAGCATCAAGAACGCAAGTTGCCTTGTTGTTGGCGGCTTCAATCTTTTCGAGTTTGGCATCGGAATGGAATTTGATGGTACCATCCTTGGTGAAATACTTTTGAGCGTTCGCGGCGAATGCCGAAATTGTCACAGCCAGCAAGATTACAATTGTCTTTTTCATCTAATAATTTGGTTTTTATTTTTTGTCAGTTTCTGCTATCACACCCTGATTGAGCAGCACATCACTCAGGAAGCCATTGCAGATACCTTTCACTTCGATGACTGATCCAACAATCGCGCCATTGACTGTTGCACCTTGTTTCAGCGTTATGACCACCTTTCCAAGGATGTCGTCTGTTGTGAAAACGATATCCGTGTTGCCCGATGCATCGGTTTTGATTTCTTCTACAGTGCCGGCTACCTGAATAACCTTGTCGCGGTATTTTGTCCATGCTGCAGTTTCGTCTGAGCTGAATTCCATGAACAAATCATTGGCGGAGATCATTGCAAACGGCTTTTCTTCTGCCGTCCGGTGCGGTTTATTCCATAGCATGTAAGCAGTAATGGCTCCGGCAATGACACCAAGTAGAAGTATTATAAGAATCGTTTTTTTCATATTGGATTAGTTTTCAGGATAACCTTTCTGTTTCCACTGTTGAAGTGCAAATATGGTACAGGCATCCAGTTTGGGGCTATTCTTAGGCATTTGTGAGCATCCGCTATTCCAATTGATGGCACAAAAGAACTCTCCGTTTTCTGCATTATTCTTAACGCCATTGAAGTTGTCAAGAGAAATGCCCGCATCAGGAGATGCGCCAGTGTGGCATCCCGTGAATGCACAGTTCTGATCCATGATAGCTTTAACCCTGCCGTTGTATGAGTAGATGGTGTCGTTACAGGAGATGGATTGATAGAGATACGCCTCATTGTCGTAATAGCATGAATGCAGGGAAGCAAACACCACCATTACCATCATGATCGCTGTATATAATAAGATCTTGGTCTTCATGTATTCATTAATTATTGGGTGCACCGGCGTTTACCCAGTTCTGAAAATTGCTGATGTTACAATCCGGAAGGCCGGTTGTGTTGTCAGGCATAATGGCTACACCATTCTGGCCAAGCAGGGCATCCATCAATCTTCCATCCAGTGCAATGGTTTGTATATCGGTATAGGATTCAAGCGTTAAATCTGCATCCGGACTGGAGCCTCCGTGGCAACCGACACAATATGCACTTACCACAGGCAGAATGTTGTTTGCGTAAGAGAAATCATCTGGGTTGCAATCTTCCTGACAGGAATTGTTTTGCGCGCCTTGACTAATCCACGTTTGAATCAAAGCAATTTGATCATTCGTGAGTTGCGGTGAATCCGCTGGTGGCATTTGATTATCCGGGTCTTTTTCTGTAATGACTTCGTATAGATCGCTGTTTCCCGGATCACCTGCGTTTACTTCTTCCATAACACTCAGGTAACTTGTCAGAAGAACGTCATTATCCGGGTCGGATCCGTCATGACAGCCTTCAGTAGAGCACATGGAGTTAAGGATTGGTGCAATTGAGTTCTGGAAGTACACAGAATCAGGGTCGCATGGATCGGGATTGATAATATCGATGGTATCAGGTGGATTGACGGTTCCTCCGTTATCTCCATTATCAAGTACAATTTCCTCGGGGTGGTGTTTGCAGGCAAACAAAACACACAGAATAAACACGAAGAGGAATACTATGCCTTTTCTTTTGAACATGCAGCCTAAATTAATATTGGTTTCATCGCAAGCAAACAAAGATTGTAAAAAGTATCATAGATCCCATGTGATTTTTATCACATCAGATGTTGGATGTGACTGACAACACAGAATCAATCCATTCTTCACTTCTTTATCTGTTAGAGCATAGTTCGCATCCATTTTTACACTGCCTTCAATTAGTTTAGCCATACATGTCGTACAAACACCGCCTTTGCAGCTGAATGGTGCATCTACACCTGCGTCGAGAGCAGCATTGAGCAAGCTGTCTCCATTTTCATTCAACTCGAAGTTGGTTTCAATTCCGTCCAGAGTAACTGTCACTTTCGCCATAATATTATTTATTTAGTAAAATATTTTGTCACTTGATTCTTTTCCGTCCAGTCGATCTGATCAACCTGACGGTGCGTAATTTTTCCATTCAGCACAAAGTAGCTGGCAGGAATGGTATATACCCCTAAATCCTGGAGTTTGTTTGTTTGATAGAATTCTATTTCATCAGGCATGCGCTCACGTATAGCCTTGAGATTTTCATCATTGTCGTCCGTAATAAGCAGGAATCTGATCCCCCCAATCCGGTATTGCTCAAAGTGCTCTTTCAACTCCCTCAACTCTTTGATACAAGGACCACACCATGATGCATAGAAATGGACCACGGTGCTGTCACCAAGTGCATCATTCAGCATTATGGTTGTTCCTTTCTCGTCTTTCAATTGCACTTCAGAAAATTCCATTTCAGGCACAGTTCTATATCTCCAATAGTAGAAAACCACAATTGCCCCGATAATGAGAAGGAATGGAAGATATTTTTTAATCGTCTGCATCAAAATCCCACACGTTCAGATCATTATTTACCAGGCATGCTCTTCTGAATGTCATCCATGGTCGAAATTTCATATCCGGCAGGAATCTGGAATTTCGAAGCATCAACAGTTTCTTTGCTGATTTCTGTGGCAACCATGTGCATGACCATGCCCGGCTGAATCGGAATGGTTGTTTCAATCGGCATTCCCTGAAGTTCGGAATACTCAGGTGAATGGTTCACAATTTCTTTAGTATACCACATATCAATTTTCATTTCACCAAGTTCAGGCGAAGTCATAGTGGCAATGACATGATGACAATTGTAACCAAGAATGGTTTTTGTTTCTCCTGTTTCTTTGTACTGAGGTTCCGACATTCCTTCTTTCTTCATCTGTTGCTGCATGTCGTCGATTTGAGTTACAATAGCAGTTTTCTTGCCTCCTTGATCCATTAAGGTTGTCATTACTTTTTTGTCTAAGTCCATGATGTTGACAATCTCAGGAGTCATCATTCCTTTTGTTTCCGACCTTGAAAGGTTACCCTTGACATAAGTGGTAATGGTCATTTCCATCATGGCTTTCATGCTTTCCATTTCAGCGGGAAGCTCAGTGAATTCGGTTTTAAAAGCAATTTTTCCTTCAAACTTCTGTGCTTGGATAAGTGATACAAGAAGTATCAAAGAGATGGTCAATAGTGAGCGAAAATTTTTCATGAGTAAATTATTTAAGTCGTTTTTATTGTCAATTAGTAGGCCAGAATTTCCTGTATGGCTCTTCCAACCTTCTCAGCATTCGGAAGCATTGTGGCTTCGAGCGTTGAGTTGAGTGGAATGGCTGGTAAACACTCGGAACCAATTGTTCTTACGGGTGCGTCAAGATACTCAAAACACTTCTCGGAAATGAATCCAGCCAATGCTCTTGCAAAGCTATTTTGAGGAGCTTCTTCAGTGAGAACGATACAGCGGTTACATTTTCTCACAGCTTCAATAATGCCCTGTTCGTCTACCGGTGAGATCGTTCTAAGATCGATGATTTCAACCTGATCAGGAAAATCTTTTGAAGCTGCTTTAGCCCAATAAACTCCCATGCCATAAGTAATCACAGCAACGCGGACGTCGTGGGATGCTTCCTGCACGATTCTTGATTTTCCAAAAGGTATCACATAGTCTTCGGAAGGTTCAATTGTTCGCGCATCCTCAGTTCCCTTCACCTTACTCCAGTAGAGTCCTTTGTGTTCCAGCATTACGACGGGATTGGGATCGTAGAAGGCTGACTTCAGCAAGCCTTTGAGGTCGGCGCCGGTAGAAGGATAGGCAACTTTGATTCCCCGGATATTAGCCAGCACGCTTTCCACACTGCTGCTGTGATAAGGTCCGCCGCTTCCATAAGCGCCGATAGGCACCCTGATCAGGGCGCTCACCGGCCATTTACCATTGCTGAGATAATAAGAGCGGCTCACTTCTGTAAAAAGTTGGTTGAGTCCCGGCCAGATATAATCTGCAAATTGTACTTCAACAATTGGTTTTAGTCCTGCAGCACTCATGCCGACAGTACTACCAATGATAAATGCTTCCTGAATCGGCGTATTGAAAACTCTTTCATCCCCGAATTTTTCGGCCAGTGTGGCCGCTTCGCGAAAAACGCCACCAAGCCTGCGGCCAACATCCTGTCCATAAAGCAAAGCTTCCGGGTGTTTGGCTAGAATTTCCTGCATAGCGAACAATGCGCAATCAACCATCACTGTTGCTTCCTTTCCCGCAGGTGCTCTTTCACCTTTTTCTTCTGTTATTGGTGTAGGAGCGAAGTCATAATCAAATAAGTCTTCTGGCCGCGGATCTTCAGCTGCGAGAGCTTTATTATATGCAGATTCAACATATTCGCGTGCTTCTTTTACAATCAGATCGAGCTCTGACTCAGCTATTCCCAGGCCTTTCAGTTGTTTTTTGAAACGCGGAAACGGATCGCGTTTCTCAGCGCTTTCAAGATCATCGCGGTACCATTCGCGTCTAACTCCACTTGTATGATGCCCGAGCAAAGGGACTTTGCAATGCACCATCCATGGCCGGCGGTTTTTTCGGACATCGTCGATTACTTCACTAATAGTGTTGTAACATTCAATGAAATCCGTTCCGTCAAGCGTCTTGAATTTGATTCCGGGAAATGCCTTGTTGAAAGTGATCGCATCGCCGAATCGTATTTCGGATGCATGAGCGCTGATGTCCCATTCATTGTCCTGAACGAAGTATATGATTGGCAATTGTTTCAGTGAGGCCATGTGAAATGCTTCACTTACCTCACCTTCAGTCATGGCAGCATCACCGATCGAGCAAACGACAATACCCGGTTCTGAAGTGGGAACACTCAGACCTTGCGATTCTTTGTACTTCAGTCCCATAGCAATACCTGTGGTTGGAATGGCTTGCATACCAGTCGCGGAGCTTTGGTGCGGAATTTTCGGCATATCATCTCTGCGCAGAGAAGGATGCGAATAGTATGTTCTGCCACCCGAAAAAGGATCGTCACGCTTCGCCATGAGCTGAAGCATCAATTCGTAGGGAGTCATTCCTATGGCCAGCAGGATACTGTCATCCCGGTAGTAGGCGCTGAGGTAGTCCTGCGGTTTGAGCTGTAACCCAAGTGCTAGCTGGCATGCCTCGTGGCCACGAGAAGTGGCGTGCACGTATTTGGCCGTAACCTTGGCATTTTCTTCATATATGTCGGCCATGCTCCTGGCGGTAGACATGAGCTGGTAAGCTTTCAGCAACGTATCACTGCTGAGGGAGGCCGATTTTTTAATTTCTGATTTTTCGAGCGTCGACATTCACTGGAAATGGAATGTGCGCAAGTTAAGCTACCAAATGCGTCTTTATGAGATATTGTTTCACTTATTCCAATTTCATAATGAAAAAGACCAAACGATTAAGCATCTGTATTTCATTGCTTTGCAGGTAATGAAAACGGCCTGCTCAATCGGGATTAACCCAGCTAAATCAATAGATAAGCTCTTGGAGAGCTTCCTATTTGATTAATTTGGATATAACTTGCACCCTTGTGACCATTGATTTTTTCAAATATCAGGGAACAGGAAATGATTTTATCATGATCGACAACCGTCATGGGGAAATTGGTCTCGATCAAGAATCTATTGTCAGGTTGTGTGATAGGAAATTCGGGATTGGCAGTGATGGAATTGTTTTAATGGAACATTCCGATTCTTACGATTTTAAAATGAATTTCTACAATCCTGACGGATCACAGAGTTTCTGTGGTAATGGAAGTCGTTGCGCAGTTCGTTTCGCGCAAAAACTGGGAGTAGTCGGTCGTGAAGGTGAATTCGCTGCCATTGACATGGTTCATTCATTTGAAAGTAACGAGACTGAAGTTCGCATTCGCATGCGTGATGTGAATTCGGTCGAAAAATTTGGCGATGATCAGATAATTTTTACCGGATCACCTCATTATGTCGTTTTTACGGATGATCCGACTAAGCTGGAAATTCTGACTGAAGCCAGAAAAATCAGGTACAACGACCGATTTGCCGTCGAAGGAATCAACGTCAATTTTGTGAAGGAAGGACAAGGTGAAATCTGGATGAGAACCTATGAGCGCGGTGTAGAAGATGAAACCCTCAGTTGTGGCACGGGCGTTACGGCTGCAGCCTTGGCATATGCAGAACGGCATGATCACAAGGGCATGATACGGGTACATACACGAGGTGGCGATTTGAACGTGAAACTGGTATCAGAAGCAAAAGGCGTTTACCATGACATCTGGTTATGTGGTCCTGCAGAGTTTGTTTATAAAGGAACAATTGAATTATGAATATGTGTCTATTGAATTTGATCAGAGGTATGAGCGTGGTTTTGATGCTGAGTCTACTTGCTCTCAGTTCGTCTGCACATAAGATAACACCAAATGCTCAATTCAGCCTGTTGACATGTACTCCCGGACCTGATTTATACAGCTTATTCGGTCATAGTGCGATTCGGTATCAGGATAGTATCAGCGGAAAATGGGTTGATGTTGTATACAATTATGGAACGTTTGTTTTCGATGATGACTTCTATGTGAAATTTGCCAGAGGAAAGCTTGACTATGTTCTTTCACTGGAAAATTTTGCCAATTTCCAGATCGAATACATCCAGACAGGGCGTGGGATTTTTGAACAGGTATTGAATTTGTCAACAGAACAAAAACAGAAACTGTTCGATTTGCTCCAGGAAAACGCACAGCCTGAAAACAGAACATACCGATACGATTTTTTTTACGACAATTGTTCATCCAGAATCAGGGATATGATGATCCGTGCCACTGCTGATGGTGTAAAAGATGCGCTCGGTTATCGTGCACCGGATACATCTGCCTTGCGGATGATGAACAGAATTGAATTTTCATATGTATATCCTGACAAGCGCACGTATCGGCAAGCTATTCAGAAGTACCTGAATTTTCAACCCTGGAGCGACTTTGGTATTGACCTGGCATTGGGCATGCCTTGTGACCGGGAAATACAAAAGATGGGATTTATGTTTTTGCCGGATTCATTGATGAAGGATTTTCATTATGCGTCCATTGGTGATGTTCCGGTGGCAAGTCCTGATCAGGAACTGATGCCACAAGAGTATGAGCCTTCAGTGGATGTTTTTTTTACTCCGATAGTTGTCATGATGATGGTGCTGGTGCTCCATATTTTGTTGTCTTTTATTTTCTGGAGAAAAGGTGTGTCTTTAGTACTCACTGATCGGATATTGTTTTTTGTGATTGGGATGCTTGGCTTGCTTGTGGTGTTTTTGTGGTTTTTTACAGATCATCAGGCGACCAAATGGAATCTGAATCTTCTCTGGGCAAATCCGCTGTATCTCATTCTGGCATTTCTACCAATAAAAGTGATTCATGGAAAGTTCAGGAAATGGATTTCATTCTTTCTGGTAATTCTCACTGCGACGCTTGTGTTTTGGTTTGTATTGCCACAAAGGATGCATCTTGCGGCCATTCCGCTGACGCTGGCTTTGATTTTATCGATGATAAAAATTTTACGGCCGTTACTTTTGGCTTCTGTCCGGAGTCAGGCGGCAATGCGTGGATAGGGTAGTGA
>JBEIHH010000040.1:0-24942 GCA_040381475.1 Crocinitomicaceae bacterium
TATTCCCGTTGATCGTCTTTCGAATCGCGTATGTCTTGCTTGCGCAGTGGATTTGAGCCGTATTCACGGAAATGTTTGCGCTGGCGGAAAACATCGCACGCAGTGAAAATGGCCGCACGCATGGATGATTCATCTGCAATGCCTTGTCCTGCAATGTCATAACTGGTGCCATGATCTGGCGAGGTTCGAACTACTGGCAAACCGGCCGTGAAGTTCACGCCTCTATCGAATGCCAGTGCTTTGAATGGGGCCAGTCCTTGATCGTGATACATGGCTAACACTGCATCGAATTTTTTGTACGCGTTGCTTCCGAAGAAACCATCAGCGCCATAAGGTCCGTAAACTAAAAGCCCTTTTTCCGATGCTTCACGAACTGCCGGCAGAATGATTTCTTTCTCTTCATTTCCAAGCAATCCATTGTCACCGGCGTGCGGATTCAATCCGAGAACCGCAATGCGCGGCTTGTTGATGCCAAAGTCACGCGTCAGACTTTCATTCATCAACTGAAGTTTCTCGTGAATTTTTTCTTTGGTGATTTTACCCGCTACATCTTTCAATGGCACATGACCTGTAACGATGCCAACCTTTAGAATGTCACTCACCAAAAACATCAGCACTTTTTCTGTACCGGCAAATTTGGCTAGATACTCCGTATGCCCGGGGAATTCAAAATCTTTGCTTTGAATTGTGTCTTTGTTGATTGGCGCCGTTACCAAAACATCCACCTTGTTGCTGGCTAAATCACTCACAGCCATCTCAAGACTTTTAAAAGCGAACGTACCCGCTTCTTTGTCTGCTTTACCTGGCTGGACGGGTCCTTTGTAGTCTTTCCAGCAGTTTACAAGATTCACTTTCTTGTGTACAGCTTCTGCGGCACTATTGATAGTGTTGTATTGAAACTCATCCGTGTGCATGGTTTTGCGATATACCTTCACCACTTCTGGGTGGGCGTAGATGATGGGTGTCAGGGAGTCCATCATGCGCGGATCTGAAAAGACTTTGATGATCGTTTCCATTCCTACACCGTTCGGATCTCCGCAGGTAACTGCTACTTTGATTTTGTGTTCGCTCATGTTCTTGATTCTTGCTGCCGTGGATACTAGCAGTAGTTTTTACGAATGAAATCATATAACAGACGAACTCCGACACCAGATCCACCTTTCGTGCGATAACCGCTTGCTGCGTTGGAATATGCAGGGCCTGCAATGTCTATATGTATCCATGGATAATCAGTGAAATGCTGGAGGAATTTTCCTGCCGTGATTTGTCCGGCATTTCCACTGCCAAGGTTTTTCAAATCTGCAATGTCGCTTTTCATTTCGTCGCCATATTCTTTCCACATCGGGAATTGCACTGTGCGCTCCCAAACATGCATGCCGCTCTCAGCCAGATTATCCATAACTTTTTGTTCGGCTGTTCCCATGATGGCACTTGCGTATGAACCAATGGCCCTAACCGCAGCTCCGGTCAAGGTTGCCAGATCGATACACAATTCCGGTTTGTATTGCTTTGCCCATACCAACGCATCTGCAAGAATGAGCCTGCCTTCGGCATCAGTATTCAGTACTTCAACGGTTGTGCCATCGCTCATGGTGATGATGTCCTGTGGACAAACAGCATTCATACCTGGGCGGTTGTCAGTGGCTGGTACAAGTCCGATCACGTGCACAGGAAGCTGATTGCTGGCAATGGCGATCATGGCACCTACAACTGCTGCACCACCGCTCATGTCGCACTTCATTTCATCCATACTCCCTGGAGTAGGCTTTAGACTCAAACCGCCTGTATCGAAAACAACTCCTTTACCAACCAAGACAATTGGTTTTTTGTTTTTCGCCTTTTCATGTTTGTATTCCATTACAGTGAAAGTCGGTGGATCAATACTTCCTGCGTTTACCGCAAGGAGACCACCCATTTTCTTCGCCTCGATTTCTTTCTGATTGAGAACTTTCACGCTGAACCCCGCATCCTTACCCGCTTTTGCCATCTCTTTGCCAAATTGTACAGCCGTGAGATACGAAACAGGTTCATTGATTAAGGTGCGCGCAAATTCTGTTGCGTCAACCAGATTTTGTAATTCCACTGCATCATCAGAACTTACCTTCTTATCGCAGATGTGAATCGTATGCATTGGATTCTGACGCTTCCGCTTGTCTTTGAGGTATTTCAGAAACTGGTAATTGCCAAGCGCCATGCCTTCTGCTACCGCGAGAGAAAACTCTCCGTCTGATGTATGGTTGCTGATGCAAACCTCTGTTGACTTATTACCGTTCAGAGTTGCAAGAATCTGGTTGCCCTTCATCCGCAATTTTTCGATCATCTCCGGATTCGGATTTTCTTTTTTGAGAGGCAGGTAAAAATGATAAACATTCAATTCCTGGAGGAAAATCATGTCTTTCTCATTCTCCAATTCTTTTTTGAAAAAGGAAATTTGTTGTTTGTCGAGATCTGTCAACTTGTTGAGCTCATCTTCGAAAAACAAAGTGATGTTGGATATATTGAGTAATGGGTTCTTAACGGATTTTATCAGCATGGCACAATTTCAATTTCTGTGGCCAAAGTTAAGTGCCAACCCTGATATATGAAGTGTATTGTTGATATACTGCAAGTATGTATTACCGGGTGTTCTGTAAAACTACTTTGCTCGTTGTTTCAGACACGGTTATGTCAACCAGCAAGGTCAGATTCTAACTTGCCGGTTAGGATCAGCAGAGGTGATACCCGATTGAACATTTGAACGAGTCCTGTGTCTACTAAAAATTGTAGAAAACAGCCAATCTGGCGCCCGGCTGTACCATCCGGTGAGCAAGTGGATTGCCCCGGTCAATAATGACGGCGGATTGCCTGTAAAATAGTCCGGCCGAAACACTGATCCGGGGTGCAAATTCGTAATTGAGATTGATACCAATGTGTAGATCGGTTCGCCAGCGGGTATAATATTCATCCAGCCTAACCTCTGTATTGTCCATGCTCTGCCCGATCTCGGTGCCGCTGGTATCAGTAATCGGAGGAGTGGTCGTTATGTTTGCGTTGCTGTTAACATCCGATCTGGCGAACATAAAAAAGCCTCTGTAAGAATTTTGAACCCTTAATACAGGGCCGGCTTCTAAACCCAAAGTCAACTTGCCGAATTGTTTTTGCCATCCTAACATCAAGGGCACATTCACAGAGATATATTCATTGGTAGCCTTATGGTTTGAATAAACGATGTCTTCGTTAAAAACCGTGTCTACGTTCATTACAATGACTGGTGGTCCTTCCGGATCAGGATATGTCTCTTCGTAACTGATTTGCTCAAAATAACCGGAGTAACCGGTAGTGTCCTGCCAATTGTGTGTTTCTTTGAAGGAACTAGTTTCAATGCCGGCCGATAAATAGATTTGAGGCTGCAAGGCGTAGTGAACTGCCGCACCTAAACCAGTTCCTGTATGCGTTGTGGTGCGCGAAAGCAGTGCGTCTATCTGCTGAGGATTGTGGCCCCTGGATGCTCCGTGATAAGGATCTGTTGCCATCGCATAAACGCCAACACGCCACTTGCTGAGTTTGCTCTGTTGTAAATTGAATACAGGCGGTGCAAGTGAAATAGGTGACATGGCGTCATCCAAAATCTCCTCTTCTACCTGTGTGTATGTTCCATTGCTCATTGGCAAAGTCGATGGATCATCTTCATATGAGATAATTTGAGAAGGCGGAGCTACAACTGAAATTTGCTGAACAGGTTCCGGTATTGGCTGCCCGAAAACAGTGGTTGTCCGAACGGAAGATCCATTGATAACGGAGCTCGCTTTATTGGCTGAATAATCGGGTAGTGGTATACCTGAATTTCCCGAGTATTTGCCAGAATTTTCTGGCGTGTTGCTCGTTTTTGTTTTGCGTGCGACTTCTTTTTTAGGTTTTGATACAGCCTTGTCTGCAGAGGTTTGCTCAGCGTCAATCGCGCTCTTTTTATTGCTCTCCTGAGAACCACCCGGAGGGCTGACGGCTTCGGCCGAACTCCTATTTTCGGAGTTGTTTTTCTCCGAATCAAGGACTGTTATCGCTTCTTCTGAGTTTCCTGCGGATTTTTCTGTTGCTGAAATATTTCCGTTTTCGGCGATAGGTTGCGCGCGCTCATCGCTGCCTGAGCTTATGAGAAAGATGATTCCCGCTACAAGTGCAGCAAAAAAGGCAAACCCAAGAAAACGACTTCTTCTGCGCTGAGATCTGGCTCGTATGCCTTCCCATAAGTGGAGAGGTGTTTCCTCTTCAACATCGTGCAATTTCTGCCTGAAAAGTTTGTCTATGTTATGTTCATCACGCCGGATAAGCATGCTCATCTACTTTTTTTTTATTTATCAATTGCGCTTTGAGCGCCATTCTTGCTTTGGCCAGTTGTGAACGCGATGTGCCTTCACTGATACCCATTGTTGCCGCAATTTCAGCGTGGTCATAGCCATCTATTGCAAACATGTTAAAGACTGTTCTGTAACCTTCAGGAAGTGCCGCAATCATTTTTAAAAGATCCTGCTCCCCCATATCACTAAATGCATCGGGCGCGTTATCATCTGAATAAGGGCCATCCTCCTGAATGGAGGAATAAACCTTTCGGCTGCGAAGTTTGTTCAGTGCGGTATGCACAATCACACGACGTATCCATCCTTCGAGCGACCCATTGCCTGAATATGTGTTGATTTTATCAAAAACCCGTACAAAACCGTCCTGCAAAAAATCTTCAGCCTCTTGCTTGTTTCCTGCGTATCTCCTGCAAACGGCCATCATCTTCCCTGCATACCTTTTGTACAATTCAAAATGGTATGACTCGTGCCCTTTCAGGCACCCTTCTATCAATGATTTTTCGTCGGTCACCGGCGGTTATGAGTACTTCTGTCTAAAAGACAACATTTTGGTTCAATTCGCTGCCTGAATTACTTTTTTTCTTCAGACAAATTGTAACAAAATGATTCTGCAACGTCCTGCAACCAGCAGGTCCAAATGTTTTCTGGTCAGAATTGAAAACATGCTTTAGATATCAAGTTCTTTTTGCAGCAGAATTGACATTGCGGCGCATTCCTTCAAGGCCAGCCCGGGATAGCGGTGAACGTTTGGTAAGGTCCGAAAACAAATCAGCCTCCATCTCCAGCCACTCTTTTTCTTTTAATTCCAAAATGAAATTCCGTGGGGAAAATCGCGGTTCGTTGTGAACGGTCGAGAATCGGTTCCAAGGACACACGTCCTGACACACATCGCATCCAAAAATCCAGTCGTCAAGTTTTTGGTGATAAGCATCGGGAATGGCTTCACGCAATTCTATGGTGAAGTAGGAAATGCATTTACTCCCGTCGACGACATATGGCTCAACAATGGCCTCTGTCGGACAAGCATCAATACAAGCAGTGCATGTGCCACAATAGTCTTTGACAGGACCATCAGGCGTTAACTCCAGATCAACTATTAATTCTGCGATGAAAAAAAATGATCCATGCCCTTTGTTGATCAGATTGCTGTTTTTTCCTATCCAGCCAAGTCCTGAATTTTTAGCCCAGGCTTTGTCCATAACAGGTGCGCTATCCACAAAGGCCCGTCCTTCAATGGAACCGAGATGTTCTGTCATGCGTGAAGACAACTGTTTGAGCTTGTCTTTGACAACATAGTGATAATCTTCACCATAAGCATATTTGGAAATCCGGAGCGGGTTTTCAGGATCTCCTCCTGCGATTTCTTTCTCCGGAAAGTAATTGTATAACAATGAAATGACACTTTTAGCCCCCGGCACGAGCAGGCGCGGATCAAGGCGCTTGTCGAAATGGTTGGCCATATAGGCCATGCTGCCATGCATGTTCATATTCAGCCAATGCTCCAGCCTTGGTGCTTCCTCTTCCAGAAATTCCGCTTTCGAAAATCCACAAAATGAAAAACCAATCTCCCGGGAAATCCGGCGGATAAAGTTCTCTTGAGTTTCACCGTGCAGCATACGGATCAGAAGAGTTGACCGGGTCGCTGGTTTTTCAACTTGCCCAGATGTTTGTATGCAAGTTCTGTTACCTGTCTGCCTCTCGGCGTGCGCATGAGGAATCCTTCCTGTATCAAAAAGGGTTCATACACTTCTTCGATCGTTCCAGAATCTTCGCCTACTGCAGTAGCTATGGTTGTAAGACCCACCGGTCCTCCTCCAAATTTGTCGAGAATGGTCACAAGAATTTTGTTGTCCATTTCATCAAGGCCATGTGTATCCACATTCAGAGCATTGAGTGAAAACTGTGTGATATCCAGATCCACCTGTCCTGTTCCTTTGATCTGGGCAAAATCGCGCACGCGTCGGAGAAGTGCATTGGCTATGCGCGGTGTGCCCCGGCTGCGGCGCGCCACTTCGAAAGCTGCTTCTTCTTTGATTTCAATATTCAATATATCGGAGCTGCGTTGAACAATATCGGTAAGCGTTCTCGCATCGTAATAGGAGAGGCGTGCATTGATGCCAAACCGGGCACGCAAAGGCGAGGTGAGCAATCCGCTTCTCGTTGTTGCTCCTATAAGTGTGAATGGATTCAATTTGATCTGCACCGAGCGCGCGTTAGGTCCGGTATCAATTACCAGATCGATGCAGTAGTCTTCCATGGCAGAGTACAGATATTCCTCTACTACTGGTGAAAGACGATGTATTTCGTCTATGAATAGTATATCGTTGGTTTCCAGATTCGTTAAAAGACCTGCAAGATCTGCCGGTTTATCGAGCACAGGCCCTGAAGTGGTTTTGATACCAACACCCATTTCGTTGGCAATGATATGTCCGAGTGTGGTTTTCCCCAGCCCGGGCGGGCCATGGAGCAATACATGATCAAGCGACTCGCTTCGTAGCTTGGCTGCCTTCACGAAAATCTCGAGATTTTCGAGAACTTGTTTCTGACCGGTGAAATCATCGAATGATTTTGGACGCAGGACCCTGTCGATGTCCTTGTCGGTAATCTTCGATGCTTCTTCGCGGATATTAAAATCTTCTTCGCTCATTGATTTTATGGCTCCGGTATCAGGTCGTGTTTTTTCGCCAACCGAAGCACTTCGTCAAATATCAGCCGAATTCTGATGACATAAACAGGTGATGTGAATTGTTGATTGATTTCTTTGTTGTTTTTAAGCATAATACGGTATCCTATTCCGCCTCCAACGCCAAGGATATTGAAAATCTTGTATTCCACACTCATACCAGGTTCATAGAGTAATACGTTGTCCTTTCTGATATTATGGCGCTCGCCATTTACTTCGTGTTGAATGAAGCTGTTTCCTATGCCAAATTGAACCGGCACCATGGCCTCCCATGGCCCTTTTTTGTAAAATGAGTATTCGATGAATGGCGCTATGTAGCGCATTTTTATCTGGGCATAATAAACTTCCCGGCCAACTATGATCTCTTCTGTGAGACTTGTTCCGATGAAGTTGTACCCAATGCCAACGGTGAGTGTTTTACGAAAATTTAGTCCTGCTTTGATACCATACACCTTCGCATGATTGCCGGTGATGAATGAATTACGGGTATCAACTTTGAACGATGGAGTTGGCTTGTTGTGGAATACGTGATACAGCGAATCCGAAAGATTAATGGTCTGGGCTTTCATGTCCACACAAGAAGTGAGAAGGATGATCGCAGTGATCACTATGACGTTTGACTTCAAATTCACTCTGTAAATTTATGCACTGTGACCCGCTTGTGTGATCACGGTGGTTGGAACGGTGACAACAAATTGATTTGGCCTAATTGCTTTGTTGGAATTCACGGTGCGAGCCTAAACTTTGTTTTGTTTGGGTGATTCCAAAAAGCGTATGCTGTTTTTTTCGACCCAACGCAAACTACCGCGGATGGGTTTTAGATCGAATTTTGATTCCTCTCCAAAGCTAAGAGATCAAACAACTTTGTTCATATCGTTTTTCCGTATTCCGTCGTTGAAATTGGTATTTTGCGTTACACTATGTTGAAACATTAAACCTATAAACAATGAAAAGAATTATTTTGCCGTTAACCTTAGCCTCCGTGCTCTTTCTTGCATCATGTTATAAAGAAATTGAATCACCTGTTGTCAATTCTTCCTCAGAAGTTACAGACAAGGGAACAATTTAATAATAGCCGAAATGAAAAACACAATTCTGGTAATTATAGCAGCAGGTTACCTGCTTCTGTGCATTGATTCAAGTTCCAATGTCAATAAGTTGATTTCACCATTGATTGTATCTCCTGTCTTGATTGTAGCAACTTTGATTTTTGCGCCTAGAGTGTTTCCACTCAATGAAAAGAAATGGATGCCGTATGCTTTGGCTTACGTATTTTCCATTTTCCTTGGTGGTTTGGCCTTTGTATCCACAACTATCAAGCCTGAATTGGCCTATACATTTTCCATATTGAACTACATTGCTCTTATCATGGGTCTAGGTCTCCTTTGGTGGTACAACAAATCTACAGATGCAAGAGAAAGACCATTAGTTGTAAGACATGCGACGGTAGTCTTTGTTGGCGCATCTATGCTGAATCTGTTCTATACGCTCACGTATTAGATGAATAATTGTGGCTGAAGGAGTTACATCTCTTGTTATGTAAACATTGTTAGGTTGTGAGATAAAAGGATCCTGGGCAAATTCAATGTTTGTTTCAGCACAATTTTTAGCTTGAAAGTACAACGTGCAAATCGTTTCCGGGATGACATGAATATAGCGAGAGGGCTTCTTCCTGACGTATACGATTAAAAGTGAGTAGTAAAAGAAAAAGCCTCTGTACTTAGAGGCTTTTTAATTTTTTTAGTTTAATGTTCGTGTTCTCCCGGTTTCAGAGGGACAACCTGAGGAACAAAATCTTCTTCGTGCTCCGGATTGCTATAGTCATAAGCCCAGCGGTGTACTTCGGGAATTGCTCCTGGCCAGGTGCCATGCAGGTGTTTAACCGGTGTAGTCCATTCTAGCGTGTTGGAGCCCCATGGATTCTGTGTGGCTACTTGCCCGAACTTGATGCTGTGGAAGAAGTTGAAAAGGAAGAGCAGCTGTGCAGCTCCGCCAACTATGGCAAATACGGAAATAATAGGATTGAGATCCATTACCCAATCAAGGAATGGGAATTCAGAATAGTCATAGTATCGACGTGGTGCGCCTGCCATACCAACGAAGTGCATCGGGAAGAATACTCCGTAACCACAAACCAATGTTAGCCAGAAGTGCACATAACCAAGTTTTGTGTTCAGCATTCGACCGAACATTTTCGGGAACCAGTGATAAATACCACCCAACATTCCGAATATAGCTGACATACCCATTACGATGTGGAAGTGAGCGACGACGAAGTAAGTATCGTGGACATTCACATCCAGTGCTGAGTCAGCCAGAATGATACCGGTGAGACCACCAGTTACGAAAGTGGACACCAGACCAATAGAGAACAACATGCCGGGTGTAAACTTGATATTACCCTGATAGAGCGTAGTGATGTAATTAAAAGCTTTTACAGCTGATGGAATAGCAATGAGGAGGGTTGTGAATACAAAAACAGATCCAAGGAATGGATTCATACCTGTAATGTACATATGGTGACCCCATACGATGAATGACAAGAAACCAATCGCCAAAATTGATCCAACCATTGCTTTGTAACCGAAGATTGGCTTGCGCGAGTTGGTTGAAATAATTTCTGAAGAAATTCCAAGTGCCGGAAGAAGTACGATGTATACCTCAGGGTGACCCAGAAACCAAAACAAGTGCTGAAACAGAATCGGAGATCCACCAGTAACGTCAAGTGCTTCGCCCTGAATGAATATATCAGAAAGATAAAATGCAGTACCGAAACTTCTGTCCATCAAAAGAAGGACTGCGCAGGAAACAAGGACAGGGAAAGAGAGTACACCAAGAATTGCTGTAACCAAAATTGCCCACATGGTCAATGGAAGACGAGTCATCTTCATGCCTTTGGTGCGCAGGTTGATAATGGTAACAATGTAATTAAGACCACCAAGCAATGATGAAGCAATGAAGAGCACCATAGAAATCAGCCAAAGGGTCATACCGGTGCCTGATCCCGGCATAGCCTGCGGCAGAGCGGAAAGAGGTGGATAAACAGTCCAACCGCCGCTGGCTGCTCCACCTTCAACGAAAAGCGAAGCGACCATCACTATACTGGATGCGAGAAACGCCCAATATGAAAGCATGTTCAGGAAACCGCTTGCCATGTCCCTTGCACCAACTTGCAATGGAATGAGAAGGTTCGCAAATGTTCCCGACAATCCGCCCGTGAGTACGAAGAACACCATGATAGTTCCGTGAATCGTAACGAGAGCCAAATAAGCATTTTTATCCAAAAGGCCATCCGGTGCCCAGCGCTCGCCCAGGAAGAAATTAAGAATTTGAAATTTTTCTCCTGGCCAGCCCAGCTGAAGACGGAAGAAAAGTGAGAGCGCTACTGCAATAACGCCCATGAAAATTGCAGTGATTAAGAACTGCTTTGAGATCATTTTATGATCCTGCGAGAAAATGTATTTGGATACCCATGATTCTTCATGGTGGTGATGACCATGTCCATGGTCATGTCCGTGTTCCATTGTTGCGTTTTCGTGACTACTCATTGCTCTTTCTTTTTTTTTCTTACTGTATTAAGGAGTCATGGTTTGTACCTGTGCTGTGGCTGCCGCTGGTGCAGATGTTGTGTCCTGAGGGGCAGGCGCATTTTCTGGTTGTGCTGGTTTTTCCTCAGCTATAAAAGTCTTTTGTTTTTCCAGCCAGGCGGCATAATCTTCCGGTGTATCAACAACGACCTTAATTTGCATGTTAAAGTGTGCTGCGCCACAAACTTTGTTGCATAACAGAATATAGTCAAATTTATCGTCACCTAACTTCTGACGCATTTCTTTTGTTGAAATCGTTGGAGTCATTTTGAATCGCGTAGGAACACCGGGAACCGCATTCATTTGTGTGCGGAAGTGTGGCATGTAAGCTGAGTGAATGACATCCTGTGAGCGGAAAATAAACTCAATTTCCTTCCCAAGTGGGATATGCATTTCACCCTTGGCAATTCTGTCGTCACCGCCGGTCTCCCAATCACTCTTGCCGGAGTTAAGTTTTGATTCACCTAAATCCAATATGCGTTGCTTGTGACGCTCAAGCCGGTAAATTTTGTCCTGCAGTGATTCAACATAACTCTCAGGCATTACAGGAAGTTTTTCATTCGCCAAAAGTTGCTGTTTTATAGCGTCAATCTCTTTGTCCAGCTCTTCAATCTTTGATTTGATCTTATCCTTCGTAACGATACCCATGGCATTGTCAGAGCTGATCAAGTTATAATTGGAAGCACCAAATTCTCCATTCGATCCGGGATATCTTGCTGTCCAGTCAAACTGTTTCGAGTACAACTCGATTTGCAAAGCATCTGCCGAAGCCGGTCCTGTCATTTTATTCCAGGTTATCAATCCGAAAACAATGATGAATGCCATTGTTACGCCTGGTATAAGTGTCCATACCAATTCCAGGCGGTTATCATGGGCAATAAATTTCGCTTTGCGATCTTTACGGTAATAATATTTCCACGATACCAGAAACAGCATTGCGTTCATGATGAAGAACATAATGGTGATCATCCATAAGTTAATGCTCATGAGTTGATCAACGTCTTTACCATGGTCCGAAGCAGACTCGGGCAAATAGTTACCGTAACGCACATACAGGTAAATAGTGCCAATGAAAAACAGGAGCATCCAAACCAGCCACAGATTTGCATTCAGTTTATTATCCGCGCTGGATATTTCCTCTTCCTTCGACCTGCGCAGTGAGCGGGTGAATTCGTAAACCTTGGTAAGTTGAATAATCGCGATTATGGCAAGTGCGATAACCAGTATAATCAGAAGTTTCATTTCTCTTGTTCTTGTTTACTCCAGTTCCTGATATAACAATCTTTATATTTGATGGTTCTCACTTTCGTTGAGATATGGGTGATTTATTGGAACAAGGCGTGCTTTCGTCAGCGCCTGTGTTACAATATATACAAACAATCCCAAAAATCCGAGGAACATTCCGATTTCAAACCACCAGGAGAAAGTGATGTGATGGAAATGTTCACCAATACCCCATTCCAAATGACCATGCACAGTGCCAGGAATTACCGCCATGTAAAGATCAAGGAAGTGTGTAATGAATATGATGATGCCAACTCTTGTGAGGTATTTTGTGTTGCGTTTCGCATCGCGTGAGGTCAACGTATAGAATGGAATGGCAAAGTTACAGAAGAATATCGCCCACATGCCAATCATATAGTGGTCATAACGCTCCTTGAAATATGTAACTTCTTCGGGTATATTGGAATACCAGATGAGCATGTACTGGCAGAACCACAAGTAACTCCACAACATACTTACAGCGAATATCCACTTACCCATATCGTGTATATGCGAATCATTCACTTTACCCAAATACCCTAGCTTTTTAAGCCATATCAAAAGAAGTGTGGCGAAAATCATTGTGGTAGCCCACATTCCAGAGAAAATGTACCAGCCGTACATGGTGGAGAACCAGTGTGTGTCGATACTCATCAGCCAATCCCAGGCAAGAGTAGAGGAGAACACTGCAAAGAACACAAGGAACAAGGCGCTGCGGCGGTGTTGCTTCAAATGCAGGTCAAGGCTTGGAGATTCGTCTTCAAGGATAGACCACTTTCTGAATAATCTGCCGAAGACTATAAAAACAGTTGCATAAATAGCGAAACGAAGCCAAAAAAACCATGATGACAGATAAGGCATCTTGTTAGCGATTAAGGCATCGAACTTAGGACTGTTGGGATCAACAACATCATGATCCATCCAATGATAAATGTGATGAATGTGGAATTGGCCAGCCAACAACACAATCAGAACTGTAATTAATCCGATAGGTATATAGCTGAACATTGCTTCGAAAATTCGCTTGAGTTGAGCCGTCCATGCTACTTCTGCCGCGTATTGAACCGCGTAGAAAAACAGTGCTCCGAGCGAAATGGCGAAAAAGAAGAAGCTGCTGATCAGCAGATTCGCCCACCAATACTGATGGTGGTCAGTTTTGTCGAATGCCCATCCGCCAATGGCAGAGATTACCCCGATGACCATGAAGATCATTGACCATGTTTTGGTTTTGGATGGAATCTGAAAATGAAGTTTATCGTGTGCCATATCTGTTAGTCGGCAGTTGGTTTCTTAATTGGTGGTAGCAGTTGTATCTGTCGCTGTTGCTGTGGCAACAGTCAGTTTAAGCATGTCATTCGAATCAAACTCGGGCTCTGTTACCCCTTGTTGAAGCAGTTTTACCCATTCGATTACCTGCCATCTTTCAAGTTGATTCAGTTGAGAAGCATGTTGACCCATCAAACCTTTGCCATAAGTAAGAGTGTGGAACATTTTTCCTACTGATAAATCTTTTAGTTTGGTTGCATAATCGGGAATACCCTGAATATGTCCGTTCTTAGAAATTGCGCCATCTCCATGACCGGCTTCACCATGACAATGAGTGCACATCAAAGTGTAAATCTCCTGTCCTCTGAGAACATTCTTTTTTGTCGAAAGCAATGGACTCTTGATTTCTGTTGCTGCTCGCTCGTAGTCTTCAGGAGTATTGTTTAACGGGTACGGCATGACAAATGGAACCATGTCTGCTTTCACGTGTGGAATCGTTCCGGCAACAGGAGGTCTTGACAGAACGGCTGTAATACCTGCCTCCTGCTTCATAGACTGGGTCCAGTCCATGCTCTTGTTATTACCATAGTCCACATAAGCTTCAATAGCCGGTGAACGGTACATGTCTGGCATATACTCTACACCCGGAGAGTTCGGATCTTCCTTGCAGGATGAAAGGGCAAGTACACTTGCACAAACAATCCCGAATATGTATGGTCGGCGATTCATCTCAGTAGTCTTTAATGCTAAGTTCGTAAACGTCAGTCGCACGGATTTTTGATTCAATATCCTGAACCGACATATTGTTCTCTTCAGTAGTGATTTCCATCACGAACTTGTCGTCAGTTGTGCGCGGATCAGGGTTCGTTGCAGGCATGCCTGGCAATGTTCCGTTTCGAAGAAGGTAAGTGATTACCATACCGTGTGCACCACAGAATACGGAAAACTCAAACATCACTGGCACGAATGCGGGTGCATTTTCGATCCAGGTGAAGTTAGGCTTACCACCGATATTCCAGTCCCAATCACTTACCATGAAATACCATGTTCCCAGAATAGCAAGTGCAGTTCCGGTGCAGGCGTACATGAATGATGCGATCGCAAGTCTTGTGCGCTTCACACCGATGATTGGGTCAAGACCGTGCACAGGGAAGGGTGAGAATACATCCTTCACGCGAATACCTTGTGCAACCAATGCACGGGCAGCGTCCAGTAGTTTCTGGTCGTCGTCGTACATTACATGGAAAACTTTATTTGCCATAATGCCCTCGCAGTTATTGATCCTTAATGTTTGTTTTCGTTTTTATAGCTCTCTCCGGATGTCTTCAGGATTGTCTTCAACTCATTCAATGCCAGTACCGGAAAGTAACGGGCAAACAAAAGGAACAAGGTGAAGAAAATGCCGATAGTTCCGATGAACATACCAATGTCTATTGTTGATGCTTTGAATTCTCCCCAGGCCGCTGGCACATAGTCGCGGTGTATAGAAGTCACAATGATCACAAATCGCTCGAACCACATACCTATGTTCACGATGATCGACATGAAGAATGTGACCCCGAGATTTGTTCTTAGCTTTTTGAACCAGAACAACTGTGGTGAAATCACGTTGCAGGTCATCATGCACCAATAAGACCAGGCCAAAGGACCTGAGAATCGGTTGATGAATGCATACGATTCGTACTGAACACCACTGTAGTCAGAAATAAACAACTCAGTGAGATATGCTACACCTACTATTGAACCTGTCACAATGATTACAATATTCATGTACTCAATGTGCTTCAGGTGTATATAGGCTTCAAGCTTCATTGTTTTCCGCATGATCAGCAATAGAGTCTGAACCATCGCAAATCCGGAGAAAATCGCTCCTGATACGAAGTACGGCGGGAAAATGGTAGTATGCCAACCCGGAACAATTGATGTGGCAAAGTCCATCGATACGATCGAGTGAACCGAGAATACAAGTGGTGTGGCGATACCAGCAAGCACCAAAGAAACTTCTTCAAAACGTGTCCAGTGCTTTGCACGCCCCGACCAACCAAAACTCAGAATACTGTAGATTTTCTTCATTTTGGGTTTTGTCATACGATCACGGATGGTTGCAAAATCCGGTATCAGACCTATATACCAGAATACAAGTGAAACCGAGAAATAGGTGGAGATCGCAAATACGTCCCACATAAGTGCCGAATTGAAGTTAGGCCAAAGTGATCCGAATTGGTTTGGCAATGGCAGTGTCCAGTAAGCCAACCATACACGGCCCATGTGGAATACCGGGAATATGGCTGCCATGATTACCGCGAAGATGGTCATAGCCTCTGCTGAACGGTTGATTGCCATACGCCAGCGTTGACGGAACAGCAGCAATACTGCTGAGATAAGTGTTCCCGCGTGACCGATACCGACCCACCAAACGAAGTTGGTGATGTCCCATGCCCATCCTACTGTTTTATTCAATCCCCATGATCCGATACCTACACCAACCAGATACATGATGCATCCGATACCGTATAGAGCAACAATAAGCGCAATTGTAAACGCTATCTTCCATTGCTTGGGGGCTGGTCCTTCAATTGGTGACACAATATCATTTGTGATATCATGATACGTCTTGTGTCCGAGGATCAGGGGCTTTCTTATGTTGGATTCTTTGAACATCTTGCTGGGTTGTAGTTATTAGGCTTCTGATTCTTCGATGTTTCTCACTTTAGTCATGTAGAATATATTCGGCTTAATTCCGACTTCTTCCAGCGCATGGTATGAACGTACGCTTTCTGAACGCTTGGTATTCATCGATGTCTTGTCATTCAGGTCTCCGAACACTATTGCATTTGTTGGACAAGCTTCAGCGCAGGCAGTTTGAATGTTGCCATCAAGAACAATAGTTCCGTTGCGTTTTGCTTCTGTTTTACCAGCCTGAATGCGTTGCTGACACATACTGCATTTCTCCATCACACCGCGAGTACGAACGGTCACATCGGGGTTGAGAACCCAACGAAGCTGATCATCCTGCGCCGGATTTACCATGGCGAACTTATCATTCGTTACATAGTTGAACCAGTTGAATCTTCTTACTTTGTATGGACAGTTGTTCGCGCAGTAACGTGTTCCGATGCAACGGTTGTAGGCCATGTTGTTAAGACCTTCATTGCTGTGAACTGTAGCAGCAACCGGACATACTGTTTCACAAGGTGCGTGATTACAGTGCTGACACATCATCGGCATATGCACCGTCTGAGGATTATCCTCAGGGCTTTCCATCAATCGGTAAGCTTCAATCGTTCCAACATTGTTGGCTTCTTTCGTCTCTTTTAATGTGTCCTGTGCAGATGAGGAGTAACGGTCGATGCGCAACCAGTGCATATCACGGTGACGCAATACCTCATCTTTTCCAACAACTGGTACGTTGTTTTCTGTATGACATGCAGTGATACAAGCACCACATCCAAAGCATGATGTTAGGTCGATGGTTAGACCCCAGCGATGGCCTACACCTTCTACAGGATGCTCGCGCCAGAGGTCAACTTCATTAATGTGCTGACGATCGTTGACATCGATGGAACCGTCTTTGTTTACATCTGCGTGTACTGGAAGCGTTACCGCTTTATTGTAAGAAGCTTCACCCTTTTTCTTGTCCTTTTCCTTGAGGAATGTTGAAATGGTGGTCTCTTTAACAACCGAATCACGACCCATCACAGTGCTGTGCATCTGTGTTGTGGCGATGGCATAAGTGCCTGCTTCCTGAGCAACGCCAACAGATGATACAGTATAATTAATTACACCGTTGCTTATGGATGCAAGTGGGAAAGCGTTCTTACCAATGGTCTGACGCTTGTCTCCGTCCATCAGATGCACTCCTTCGCGACCGGTCTGGTAAGCTGCCTTACCAATTTCTTCATTGCCTGCTCCTCGACCATAGCCAAGTGCAATACCAATCGTACGGCTCTTCTGACCAGGTGTCGGATATGCAGGAAGTACGAGTGATTTATCACCTACGGTAACTTTCACAAGTGATGCACAATCGCATTGACCGATATAGGTCTCAAGGCCCATTTCTTTCATGTCGGCCGGTGACATGGTTACATAATTGTCCCAGGTCACTTTGGTAATCGGATCTGGTGTTTCATGCAACATAGGGTTGTTGGCATGGTTACCGGCACCCATCGTTACTTTCTGATAAAGTGAAAGTTCCCACTCTCCTCCTTTAATAGAGGAAACATAATTGATGGCATCATTCACGTTCAATGGCGCTGCCTGCATCATCACAGGAGCCGCCTGCGTCTCTACCGGAGCAGCAACTTCTGTGACCGTACCGGCAAATGTGCCGTTGTGCACCGCTGTATTCCATGAAGAATCTGTCTTCATCATGGTTGCAGAGTAAGCACCGTTATGTGTCTGACGGATATAATCGTAATAAGTAGCACCATTGTCGGCCCAACGCAGCATTGACTCCTGGGCATAGCGTGTATTGTATAAAGGGCTGATGGTCGGCTGTGCAAGATCAGTGCGGCCTTTCACCGGAGAATAATCATTCCATGATTCCAGGTAATGATTATCAGGCGCCATATAGGTGCAGCGGCTTCCTGTTTCATCTGCAAAGAGATTAAAACAAACTGAAGTTTTTACCTTCTGTAAACCGGCAACGAATTTGTCTCCTTCTATCCAGGAATACGCTGGGTTTGTGCCGTAAACAATGAGCACATCAACTGAGCCATTGTTCATTTCGTCAACCAACTTACTCATCTGATCGTCTTGACCTTTGAAAAGATTCAGACTATTGCTCGTGTCAACTGTTACACCAACGTTGCCCAGAACGCTGTTGATGGCTGCAACTATTGTTTGTATTTGTGGATCGTTTGATCCGGCTACTACCAGTGATGCTCCGGCATTGGCTTTCAGATCATCAGCTGCACGCTTGATGCTTGTGTCTGCTCCTTCTACAGAAACTGGCGTTCCGCCGGTAATTGCTGAATACAAGGCAGCTGCTACAAGACCTTCCTGAGAAGGACGTATTGGCGTACGATGATCACTGTTGGAACCGGTCAGAGACATATTCGACTCAAACTGGTAGTGTTTGCTCAACCAGCCATTTTCAGGTTTGCGGGTTTGAGCGTATTGCGAAGTAAAGGCCGCTGGCATTACCCAGCTTCCGAGGAAGTCTGCAGCAATGCTTACGATTGTTTTCGCTTTGCTGAAATCATAGAATGGAACAGCTCCGCCGTTTGCTTTGGCAAGCCCTGCATAAGAAACTGCGTCGTATTGAACGTGGTTTACTTTGCCCGCATATTTTGCGCTGAGCTCATTGATGGCGCGCTGTGTGCTTGGAGAAATAACAGTATTGGAAACAATTCGGATGGATGCTGCTGAAGCAAGAGCCGCTTTCATCTCTGTATCAAGTCCGGACCAGTCAATGTCAGCAGATCCTTTTTTCGGACCCTTCAAACGAGCACTGTCATAAAGGCCGAGAACAGAAGCATTCATGCGGGAATTCAATCCGCCGCCTGCTATTCCGAAGTTCTTATTTCCTTTGATGAATGTCGGACGACCTTCACGGGTCTTTACAAGTAAATTACCATAATCGGTGCCGTCGTAATAGGTAGACGCATAGAAATTGGCGATACCCGGCGTTATTTCCTCAGGCTTTGTAACGTAAGGAATAATTTTCACTACCGGAGTTTCACAAGCGGCAAGTGTTGCCGCGGTCAGTCCGAAGCCCATAAACTTTAGAAAGTCACGGCGTCCGGTGTTGGATTCATTCAGTTTCGAATCTGAAAGAAATGCCTCGACACTCTGCTCGCCGGATCGTGTGAACTCACTGCCGAGCGCTTCCTGCGCTGCGGTTGTGTTCTGCAGTTCATCAATGCTTGACCAGTATTTTTTATTGCTTCCCATGGAGGTTAATCCCTGTTTTACTATTCGTTATTATTAATAGTGGCATTTGCCGCATTCCCATCCGCCCAGTTCACGAACTGTGGCTGAACCATCTTCCATTATGTCGCGCAATGTGCGCTGTCCAACAGCTGAAGCCTTGAAGCGTTCATGCATTTCCTGATAATAAGCACTGCTGTTAAGATCAATTTCTTTTTTGTTGTGACATTCCAGGCACCATCCCATGGTGAAAGGGCGCCGCTCAAGTTTCACCAGTCCAACAACATCTTCCTGCGAATTGATTTCGTCTGCCGTTGGTACATGACCTACGGTGTACATCTGCTGAGGACCATGACAGTTCTTGCAATCAATTTTGCCTACAGTTACGTGTGCACTGTGATTGAAGTAAACGTGGTCGGGTAGATTGTTGACCTTATTCCACTGTATCGGCTTCTCCTGATAGTCTGCTTTGTAGGTTTTGGTTGTTACGTCAAAACCGATCGCATCATAGATTTTCGCGATTTCAACTTCACCTGTAATTGCTCCTTTGTTGATACCCTTGTGGCAGTTCATACAAACGTTCGCCGAAGGAATACCCGCATGCTTTGACTTCGCTGCAGAACTGTGACAGTACTGACAATCGATCTCATTCTGGCAGTTGTGAATAGCATGTGAAAACCAAATAGGCTGATCCGGAGTGTAACCGTCATAAACACCGATGTCCATCAAGCTGGAATATCCGACTACAGCGAAGTAGCAGAAGAGGAACAGACCAATCACAGAAACAAACTTCTTGTTCTCCCACATCCAGGACTTAAGTGCTTTGCCATAAGTGGTTTCAGGCAGAGGGGCAAGACCTTCTCTTTCGTTGATTGCATTTTTAAGTGAGCGGGAAATGTTGGCTGCTGTTACTGCAATTATTGCAAGTATGCCGCCGATGATGATGAACCATACGGCCCCATCGCTCTCTTCATTTTTCTCTTTTTCTTTCTTGATTTCCTCAAGTGTCATGCACTTGTTTGTTGCAGCGGCCGCAACAGGTCCTGTTACGGGTGGCGTTTTTACATAAGCCAGAATGTCCTTGATTTCAGCTTCTGAAACAGCCTGATTCTGCATCCAGCCGAATGTCGGAACATACTTCGCTACAAGTTCTTTGATATACGGATCACCCGAAGCCGCAGCAGCCTGAGGATTCTGTATCCACTTTACCAGAAGAGCATCTTTTCCCTTCCAGCGACTGTCAATACCCTGAAGGCCCGGCGCAGCCAACACTTCATCGGTAACTTTATGACAGGAAGCACAATTTGCTTTGAACAACGACTCTCCCTTTGCAGCATCCCCACCATCAAAAATGCCTGCAAACGCATTGAATGTGAGTAGTATTAGGACTGAAAGTGAGACAAATATTTTACCGCGAAAACTTCTTGAAAGCCTCATCATTACTGGTTTTTTTATGCCCAATGGCAGGTTTTATCGCGCGGCAAATTTATGCGTCGCTAGCCTTTGACATTGCCATGACAAGAAAGTTGTACGCAATTTAAAATTGTTCTAAATAAGGTTTTTTTGTACCGAGGTTTTTGTGGTCAAAATCAATTGATTCGCTGAATACAATCAGGCACGGTTTTAATGGTAATGGACGATTATGAACAATTTCGGAATTCGAAATAACCCACAGGAATCTTTAAGAAAGCTTTGGCTTGAGACAGAACTTCAAAACTTGAATGCTTTGTGATGAACGAGAACGCATTTTCAGATTTCAAGCCAATGACCAACCTATTTTTGTCCGTGCAATCCAGGAATAAAAATATGATTCGCGTTATTTTCACCGTGCTCTCCCTTGCGTTCTCTATTTGTTCATTAAGTCTATCAGCTCAATCTGATACCTTGAAGAATGCATTGGGTAAACTAACAATTGCAGAACAGTCATCAGGTAATGTAGATATCGTTGCCGACAGTCTGATTGTTAATTTAGAAAAGGGAAGCCGCAGATACAAAGACATCAAGGGATTCCGGATTCAGATTTTTTTGGGATCTCATGATAAAGTGAGTGCTGAAAGAAACAAATATTTAACCCTGGGTCTGCCTTATTCTGCTTATGTCAAACAGGTGGTTCCGGAACAAGCGCTTCAGGTTGGTGACTTCACGACACGCATGGAAATGGAAAAGCATCTTGAAACAATTCGAAAACACTATCCGCAAGCATTCGGAGTCGTTGAGGTTATTGAGATTCCGCGGTACAGTGGAAAAAAGTAACGCAGGGCATAACTTTGCGCGAAAACGCACCTGATTATGCCTATCTACCATTCTTTGGGTAACATTCCTCCCAAACGTCACACGATTCATGAAAAGCCTGATGGCGGAATTTATTATGAGCAGCTTTTTGGCACGGAAGGATTTCATGGAATGAGCTCTCTGCTCTACCATGTTCACAGACCAACCATGATTAAAAGAGTGAATGGTTTTGAAAATGTTGCACCGGTAGCAGCGGTCGATAAGAATATCTCTCCAATGATGCTGCGGGGCTGGGATGTCAAACCCGCCGATGACTTTCTTCAAAGCAGGGTGCATACTTTGTTTAACAACGATCTCAATATTGCTCTTGCTGCACCACGAAAGAGCATGAAGAATTATTTCTACAAAAATGCGGATGCCGATGAACTCATATTTGTGCACAAGGGTTCTGGTAAATTAAGAACTCTGCTGGGCACGCTCACTTTCAGTTATGGAGACTATCTGCTAATTCCCAGAGGAATGATTTATCAGATAGAATTTGATTCAGAAGATAACAGGCTTTTTATTGTGGAGTCATTCTCACCTATCGTTACACCTCACCGCTACCGCAATAACTTTGGTCAGTTGCTGGAACATTCTCCATTCTGCGAGCGTGATATCCGCAGACCAATTGATCTGGAAACGCACGATGAAAAGGGTGAATTCACCATCAAGATTCGCAAGGAAAATGTAATGCACGAAGTGATTTATGCATCGCATCCCTTCGACGTAATTGGCTGGGATGGATATAACTATCCTTACGCCTTCAGCATTCACAATTTTGAACCCATCACCGGACGCGTGCACCAACCACCACCGGTGCATCAGACATTTGAAGCAAATAATTACGTCGTTTGCTCTTTTTGTCCGAGGTTATTCGATTATCATCCCAAGGCCATACCTGCTCCATACAACCACAGCAACATCGACAGCGATGAAGTTCTCTACTACGTGGATGGCGATTTTATGAGCCGCAACCATGTGGACAAGGGTTATATTTCATTGCATCCGGGTGGTATTCCTCATGGTCCTCATCCCGGTGCTTACGAAAGAAGTATTGGTCAGAAAGAAACGGGCGAGCTCGCAGTTATGGTGGATACTTTTCGTCCTCTCAAACTGACTCAGGCTGCGGTTGACTTGTCGGATGGAGAATATAAAACCAGCTGGTTATAGTTACCTCCTGATCAATTGATGTAAATCGTCCGTTGCGAGAAAGATACTTTTCATGCGATTAATTTTTATCGGATTACCGGGTTAAAGCGCATAGGTGTTTAACCACAAAGCTCACGTTACAACGAGCCACCTGCTAAGCTCATTAGCCTATGCCTGCAATTTATGGTGCCTTTTTGAATTTTTATTTACACAGAATCGATGATGTATTTCTTCACTGAATTATTAAGTGATGCAATGAATCCCTGGTGTTCTTTGTGTGAAATTTCTTTGAGGCCCTTGTGGTTTCTTGCACTTGTGTTCTAAAACGGTAATCCGAAATTTTTAATTGGCTATCGAGTCAAATGCTTTCATATGATTGTGCATTTTCAAGATCTTGTGTTTTAAATAAGAAAGTGCGCCGGTAATCATTTTATGGTATTTCCTGCTGTGAATAGTTGTTCACTTTTCAAATCTTCCACCATCTTTGCAACATGAAAACGGACACCACATCACTACATCTTGAAAAAGTCGTCGAGCAGGCCGAAGATTTTCTTCCTCTGCTCGGAACGGACTACGTTGAACTGTACGTCGGAAACGCCAAACAGTCTGCTCACTATTACATGAGTGCGTGGGGATTTCAGCCTCTGGCTTATTGCGGACTTGAAACTGGTGTGAAGGACAGGGTTTCTTATGTGCTTCAACAAGACAAAATTCGTTTGGTACTTACGTCGCCGTTGGTCAAGGACGGTCCTATCAACGAACACATCAACAAACACGGAGATGGTGTGAAGGTGATTGCGTTGTGGGTTGATGACGCCGCGAAAAGCTGGGAAGAAACCACATCGAGAGGCGGCGTTTCTTGTATGAAGCCTGAGACAAGAAAGGATCAATATGGCGAGGCAGTGTTCTCCGGGATCAATACCTATGGAGAAACACAGCACATTTTCGTGGAAAGAAAAAATTACAACGGCGTTTTTTTACCAGGATTCAAAGCGTGGAAGCCTCTTTATTCTGCACCCGAAGTCGGACTCAAATTCGTTGACCATATGGTCGGCAATGTGGGCTGGAATGAAATGAACAAATGGGTTGAATTTTATGGTAAAGTTATGGGCTTTGCACAACTCGTATCGTTCGATGACAAGGACATCAGCACGGATTACACCGCATTGATGAGCAAGGTGATGAGCAATGGCAATGGTCGCATCAAGTTTCCGATCAACGAGCCTGCCGAAGGAAGAAAAAAGTCACAGATCGAAGAGTATATCGACTTCTACAATGGCGCCGGTGTTCAACACATTGCTTTGGCAACTGACAATATTGTTGAAACTGTTACAGCGCTTAAAAATCGCGGCGTAGAATTTCTTTATGTGCCAGAGACATATTATGACGATGTGCTTGATCGTGTGGGTAAAATTGATGAGGATCTCGCTCCATTGAAGGAGCTTGGTATTTTGATTGACCGCGACGATGAAGGATATCTCCTGCAACTTTTCACCAAGCCGGTTCTGGATCGTCCAACCATGTTTTTTGAAATCATTCAGCGCAAAGGCGCAAAAAGTTTCGGTAAAGGAAATTTTAAAGCACTTTTTGAAGCTATCGAACGTGAGCAAGAGTTGAGAGGAACCTTGTAAAAACGAACGAAGTGATAAGAAGTTTTTGACTTCCTTATCACTTCACTCCTGATCCGTTTATTGCTTTTTCTTAAGTATCGCTGCTGAAACCAATGAAATCAACAATCCCATCGGAATGATTTCGGCCAGGGTTAGGAAAAACCTGATGATGCCGTTTTGATACATCTCTTTGTACATATCCAGCTCTGAGACTGCCGCAGTATACTCAGCATCGGTTGCACCGCTTGATTTCAATTTTTCCAGATAAATGGCGCTGTATTCGTTCATGAATGCCTTGTCAGTTGCCTGAAAATATATTTCCCAGGTAGCACAGTAGATGATGCCGGCCACCAGTGCAATCAAAAGTCCAATTCCGAGTGCCTTGCCAAAACTGACCATTCCCTGATTGACCTCATCGCGGTATTTTTTGATTCCAAAAAATATGGCTGTAAATGCAATTACCTGCACGCTATAACCGAACAGAGCTCCATAGTCGAAACTCATCAAATCAAGTTTAAAAAGCAGCATAGCAAGCAGAAGACCTCCTCCGGCAATAGCACCTGCAATCAGGCCGCAACGAATAACAATGTTTTTCATAGATGTAGTATTTAAAATTTTGCGCAAATCACTTTGTTCTTGAGCTCAATGCCATCATTCGTTCGGGTGAATTATGGACAAATATGGGAATTTCATCCTAAAGGATGACAATGAAAAATGGGGGCAATACCACCGAAATGCGAAGCGTTTTTAAGGGTTGGACATACTATGATGACGGAATTGCAGGTAATGAAACAGAAACAACTGAACCACAACTGGGTAATTCTGAAAGTTTAGATCAGCTTACCACCGTTATACTCGGCCTACACTTTATTCAGCACTTCGTACCCGATGGCACATGGGTGCAA
>JBEIHH010000041.1:0-24568 GCA_040381475.1 Crocinitomicaceae bacterium
GCAAGGGCATAGTCGATTCCAGATTGCATAGGTTTCTTATCAATGTTTGTTCGTCTTCCTTTTTATGATAGATTGTTGCTTAATCTTTTCATCCAACCTGTAGATTGTTTTGATTAGGGTAGCACAACCAAAGGTATATTCTTTGTTTCTGAGGAAGATCTTACGCTCACAAGATATGAACCTGCAGGCATGGCATCTGTAGAGATCGTTAACTTTCCGCATGTATTGTATTCGGCCACCAGTTGCCCTGCGTAATTGTAAATGGATATGTTTACCGGCTCCATACTCGGTTGACCAATGGTGAAATAAGTCTTTGCAGGGTTCGGGTAGATTGAAGGTTGATTCTTTTCATCAATGCCTTCAATGGATTGAATAATACAAGGGTCTACATAAATTGTGGTGGAATCCCGGTTGTAACAGCCATTTGAATCAATGTATGTGTAAGTAATGTTCTGTGGACCTGTTCCTGGAAGGCTTGGATCAAAAGTGTTTCCAACAACACCGTCGCCATGAAAAAATCCTCCCGTAGGTTCTCCCTGTAGTTCAATGATTGCATCAAAAGTGCACATGGTATCTAAAGCATCGAGTATGACCGTCGGATAATAGAACACCTCAATTTGAACAGGTGCGGACTCTCCGATGCATCCATTTTCTGCAATAAAAGTGTAGTATATGGAATGGTTACCTCCTCCGGAAATTGTAGGATCGAACGTATCATTGACTATCCCATTGCCATAATAAATGCCGCCGACCGGAATACCTAACAATTCTACGGGTGCATCGGAAATGCAAACTGTATCACGCGTGGTTGCCATCAGTACTTCTGGTATTTCATTAAATACTATTTCGATAAAATCACTACCTGTGCAGCCGTTTTCAGATGTACCCATAGCAACATAAACCCGGGCAGTATCGGTTATCAGCATATTTCCGGTAGTCTGTAAATCATCATTCCATACTATTTCGTTTGAACCAAACGCGATGAGTGTACTTTGTCCATAGCCGCAGAATACTGTTTCGTTTTGCGGTATGATTTCAATTTCAGGAGAGGCCAATGCTTCAATCTTAATTTCATTTGACTTTCCATAACAGCCGTAAACGTTGTGTCCAATCAGAAATGCGGTCATGGTTGTATCAACGTTGGTTACATTCAATGTATCACCATTCATCCACTCAAAATGTAATGCGCCACATCCGGTGAGCATCGCACTTCCGCCATAGCAAAAGGTAGTTGCGTCTTCTGTATGAATTTGAACTTCCGGGTTATTACAATCACTGAATCGCGCAAACAATGCGTCAAAGCCTCCTGAGTGTTGATCAGTTGCATTCACTGTCATTCCGGTTGATTCAGTAAATCCTGCCAACATCAACTTGCCATAGTGATCGGTGGCAATTTTAGTTGGTACGTCGTTGCCAGCATTGCCATAGTAAGTCATCCAGCCTGACGTACCTTCCGGTTTGTATTTGCAAACAAAGCCATCATAATTGCCACCGGTATTCGGCTGAATTACTCCGGTAGTGGAAAGATTTGTTGAATTTGTTTTTCCTGCTACATAAAACTGACCAAAAGGATCCAAAACTATATCCACAGCTTCTTCTATGTTGTTTCCCGGGATACATGCATTCCACAAAACGCCAAAGTCTTCATCCATTCGAATAACAATCGCTTCTTGATTGTCGACAAGCAGACCACCTGTATCTGGCAGCCCGGAGATGGGTCCTGATGAAGTTGTTCCTGCAAGTAGGTATTCACCGTCCTGAGTCATGTCCATTGATTTCAGAGCGTCTTCTTTGTTCCCACCAATGTACAAGGCATCAACCGGCTGCATATTATCATTTAGCCGTGCAATGAAAGCATCCGTGGCGCCGCCCCCATAAGGCATATCTGATAAGCCATCAAACTCATATGATCCACCTGTATAGCCACAGATAACGATCTGTCCTGATTCATTGAGAAGTAGATCATGTACTTCATCTTTGCTATTCCCACCGACGTAACGAAAACTTTCCGGTGCGCCTGTTTCGCTTATTACAGCTATGTATCCGTCGTATTCACCGGCGAAATAATAATTAAGTGGGTTATATAGCACGGGTATATAGGTGGAGTTGGTTTTTCCAACAATGTAGAAATTGCCATCGGGATGTGCAAAAAGATTGCCTGCACTTTCTTCCCCCTGACCTCCGATATAGTTCATCCAAAGCTGATTTCCGGTATCGTTAAAACTAGCGATAAAAACATCGTTGGGTCCTCCCTGATATGTGGTTCCAGCTGTGGTTGCGTCTAATGAATTGGTTGTACCACAAACCACGATGGTGCCATCTGACGCCAAAGCAATACTTGTGCAGAAATCCTGCCCGCTACCACCAACATAAGCACTCCAGAGTACATTTCCGTTCCTGTCACAACGGGTGATAAAACCGTCTGAAGCTCCTCCGTGATATGAGTTGAGAAAATCGATTGCTCCGGTTACCGAATTTCCCGCAACACTGCCTGCCACAAAAAAATCACCATTCTGATCGCAGACAATTCCCATGGCTTTGTCTTCTCCCGAAGTTCCGCAAGTGCGGGCGAGTATGACTGATGGATCATCGCCAATATCGAAAATTTGTGCGTTGTATTCTTGGGTGGATAAAAAGAAAAAAAGAATTGAAATATTTAGAAATATGGAAATGGATGTTCTCATTGCTTTATAATTTATAAGGTTGGAAATCCTACGTGCTATAGTTACATTTTATTGTTTGATGTCATTGCTACGCTGAATACTTCATATTGTTTCAAAGAATAAGGACAAATAATCTGAAGTTATTATCAAACCTAAAAGTTGCCAGAAGTATCTTCCAATTACTAAGCATTTCTTTTTCATTGATTTGCAGGCTTATACAATGCGATGTTGCGGATTGCATAACAAGGATCAACTATGCTTCCTGTCTTTTTCGAACCTGTTGTTATTCGTTTTGGGTTGAATCTGACGTTCTTTGCATAATAATCAGTCGGCCGATACGTTCGGTGGCAGGTTACGCCAAATCGAATCATGAAGTCTTCTTGCTTTCTTGTTTTTCTATTCATTTTCTCTGCTGAACTGATTTCGGCTCAGTTGGGAGGTCTTTCTTCATTCAACCACCTCAATATTCCCGGCAGCGCCCGCGTAGCGGCCATGGGTGGCAGCTATTTTACCATGAAGGATGGGGATATACATCTTATGCAGTTCAATCCGTCGTTGCTGGATAGCAATATGCATAACAAAGTGGGTTTGAGTTTTGTTGATTATTTCGATGGGATAGCCATGGGTTATGCAACGTATGCCAGACAGGTTAAGCCGAACATAACTACTGGCGCTACCATGCAGTACCTGAATTATGGCAAACAAACCGAGCTTGATGCCTTGGGCTTCGAAATGGGAGAGTTTCAGGCGGCGGATTATGCACTGACTCTTAGCGCAGGTTATCAGTACGATAGCCTCTGGAGCATGGGGCTGAGTTTTAAAACGCTTTATTCAGCGCTCGCCAATTATTCTTCTGTAGCCATCGCTGCTGATGCCGCTGTAACATACAACAAACCGGCAAAAGGCTTCGCCGCCTCACTCGTGATTTCCAATTTCGGTGTGCAATTATCATCCTTTACATCACAAAAGGAAAAAATGCCATTTCAGATGCAGGTTGGTATCGTGAAAAGGCCTGCACACGCACCGTTTCGTCTATCACTGGTGTATTCGAATATTCAGCAATGGAATATCGGGTACGACAATCCTACCGCGACCGTTGTTACAGATCCGATCACAGGCGAAATCATTGAAGAAAATACCTGGGAATTCGGTGACGATTTTATGAGGCATGTAACATTGGGCACAGAATTCATCTTATCGAAAAACCTGCACGTGCGCATTGGATACAATTACCGCCGCAGACAGGAATTAAAGCTTGAAGATAAGCCCGGAACGGCCGGTTTTTCCTATGGTCTGGGATTGCGATTGTCGAAATTTCAGTTGAGCTATGGCAGGGCCATCTATCACCTTGCCGGTCCTTCCAATCACTTCAGTGTGACAACTTCTTTTTCAGAATGGTGATAGCCAACTTCAACGTCGTGCATTGTATGGCTGTATCCGAATTGTAATTTTGCAAAATGAATTTACCCATTGTCGCATACGGTGATCCCGTTCTGAAGAGGAAAGCTGACGAAATAGATGAGGACTATCCCAAACTCGACAAACTGATTCAGGATATGTTCGATACCATGTACAATGCGCATGGTGTTGGTCTGGCAGCTCCGCAGATAGGAAAAAGTATCCGGCTTTTTGTTGTGGATGCCTCATCCGTGGGTGAGGGTGAAGATGCCGATCCTTCTTGTGTCGATTTTAAAAGGGTTTTTATCAATCCAATCATTCTCGAAGAAACGGGAGATGAATGGGCATATGAGGAAGGTTGTCTTTCTATTCCCAATATTAGAGAAGATGTGAAGCGCAAGTCACGCGTACTCATTGAATATTTCGACGAAAAATGGGATTTGTACGAGGAGGAACTTGAAGGATTTGCCGCCAGGGTGGTTCAACATGAATATGATCACATCGAAGGCACGCTTTTTCTCGATCGCATCAGTCCGTTCAAACGAACCTTGTTGAAGGGTAAACTCACCGATATTAGCAAAGGTAATGTCGACGTTCGCTACCGCATGAAGTTTCCTAAGAAATAAGCAATGAGAAATAAATTGGCTATTCTGTCTGCGCTCGCTTTATTCGTATTCTGCATTTATTCCTGCGGAGACAGGCAGGAAAAATCTGTGACGATTGCTTCTGCAGATGATCTGAATAAAAAGGATGAGATGATTACCGATCCGGTTCTTTACGAAATCCGCGATATGGAAGCCAGAGCAAAGAAGGATTCGGTCATCGACAGAACAGTTGGTTTGCGTTTACTCAGGGCTTACCAGACTTATTACAACCAGCATCCGGAAGACTCATTAGGCAAAGTCTTCTTGTTCGAAGCTGCAAGGGTTGCCGATGCCATGGGTAAATATGACAAAGCCATTGAACTCCTGGGGAACTATCACGATGGTATTGCCGACAAAAACAAAAAAGCTGAGGCGGCTTATCTTGTCGCGTTTATTTACGATGCACATCTGAAAAATGAGAAAAAAGCCATTGACTATTACAACAAAGTTATTCAGCTCTATCCCGATTCACCATGGGCAGAACAAGCCAAGTCCGCCCTGCACCTCGTTGGAAAAAGCGATGAGGAATTACTCAAGTTTCTGAAAGAAAAAAATAATCAACCTTCCTGATGATGCATATTCGGGCTTTCAAATACCTGGCAGTTTTTATGCTCCCGGCCGTAACACTGGCCTCTTTTTATTTCGATGGCTGGATGACCTTTTTTCCGCTTCTGTTTGCTTTCGGAATTATTCCAATTGCCGATCACTTGTTTGGTGAAGATCCGCAGAATCTTAACCTTGTAGAAAAGGAGGTTTCGAAAAGAGACCCCGTCTATGATTTACTGGTTTATCTCACTGTGCCGGTGCAGATTTCAATGCTGTTGCTCTTTTTTTATGAAATTCGTCATGAGCAGAACGAATTTTATGAAGTCGTAGGAAAAACATTGGGCATGGGATTGATGTGCGGTGTTATTGGCGTAAACGTCGCACATGAACTTGGACACAGAACAAAAGCGGGAGAACGATTGCTCGCTAAAGTCCTCCTTGCTTCTACGTCATTTCTTCACTTTTATATCGAACACAACCGTGGTCACCACAGGAATGTTGGAACGCCCGCAGATCCGGCTTCAGCGGTAAAAAATGAAAGTGTATACGCTTTCTGGCTCAGGACTTTCCCGGGAAGTTTCAAGTCTGCCTGGAATATTGTGAAGAAGGAAAGAGAGAGAAAAAATCTGAAAGTATGGTCATTGGGAAATGAAATGATCCAGTATCTGCTGCTTGAGGTGATGATATGTGCGTTGGTGTTCGTTTTTTTTGGCTTCACAGCATTCGTGTGCTTCATCGCTGCGTCGGTTTTAGGCATGCTCCTGCTGGAAACTGTCAATTACATTGAGCACTATGGCCTTACGCGCAAAAAAGTCAGCGAATTCCGTTATGAAGATGTTACTCCGGTACATTCCTGGAATTCGGATTTTGTCGTTGGTCGCCTGGTACTATTCGAACTTACAAGACACAGCGACCACCATTATGAGCCTTCCAAACATTACCAGTTGCTTGATTCCATGAATGGGGCGTCGCAACTTCCTGCCGGTTACCCTGCCATGATGTTGCTTTCGCTTGCACCTCCTTTGTGGTTTCGGATCATGAATCCGCGTCTTCCATAGTCGCTGCGATTACATTTGTAGCCAATGTCAGATATCAACTCAACTGGCCGCGAGGTCCATATCATCAATACGCTGCGTGCCCTGGCTGCTCTGATGGTAAGTTTTTATCATTTTGTCTGGCACAACGATCCGACAGGTTATTTCTTCAGTGAAGACAATCCAATCCGTTATTATGGTTATCAGGGACAGGTTGGAGTCTATGTTTTTTTTGTAATAAGCGGCTTTATCATTCCATATGCCATGTTCTATGGAAAATATTCCCTCAGGAACTTCTGGAGATTTCTTGGTAAAAGGCTTCTGCGCCTTCATCCGCCTTTCATCGCCTCGATGTTGTTGTTTGCTGTTCTCGCTGTGGGTTATGCCGTCAAAGAAGGGCAGTGGATAGATGTTGACTGGATGCGAATCATTCACAATTTTTTCCTGACTGCCAAATTCGTGGATATTCCCTGGTATGAGGATGTGTACTGGACACTGGCCATAGAATTTCAATACTACATTCTTATTGCGCTTATTTTTCCGCTGATAGCTTTGAAGAAGCAGTGGATTTCATTTGTTACGCTCATAGCGTTTGTGCTTTCAGCAAGATGCTTTGATCATGAAACCGGTAAGCACTTTATTTTCTTCCATGCCCCGGTGTTTACTGCAGGAATCGCCGTTTTCATGCAGCGGGCAAAACTCATCAACGATTTTCAGTTCGTTGTGCTGCTTGGATGGTGCATGATTGAAACACGCTATGAAGTTGGTCCGGAGGTAGCAGTTGCTCTTTCACTCACAGCGGCAAGTATCGTGGCAATAAAGTGGCACAACAAGGTGACGGATTTTTTAGGGGATGTATCATACTCTTTGTATCTCATTCACGGGTTTGTCGGCTGTCAGTTCCTTTATTTCACCGCTCGGTACACACAAAATATCTGGGAAAAGGTGGGCCTGCTGATTTTCGTATGCGCTATTTCCATCGGCGCTTCCTGGCTTTTCTACAAAGCTTTCGAAGTTCCCGCTGTTAGATGGTCGAAAAAAATCAGGTACAAGTGACGCAGATCACAACCCCCGTTGACCTAACAGCCGTATAATTGTATCCTTACTGAAAATCAATGAAGAACTTATTTCTGGCCTTCGGTTTTTTTTCGTGTCTGAACCTCTCTGCTCAATTCACGGAAATTGCCTCCCAATTCGGTATTGTTCTCACCGGTAACACTGTGCAAAGTGGTTGCGGAGCAAGCATGTATGATTATGACTATGATGGCTGGGATGATCTTACACTAGGTCAGCCTTTCAACCCCATTTTGGTCTATCACAACTTACAGGGAAATTATGAAATTGCTGCGACATTCGATAACAACGGTGACCCGAAACAATTGACCTGGGTCGATTTTGACAATGATGCTGATGCTGATTTTTTCTTTTCCGTTCGCGGACAGGGTTGCAAACTATATCGCAACGATGGCAATATGCAATTCACCAACATCACTGCAAACCTCAACCAACCCATAACCACCGGCATGAGTTTCGGTTGCGCCTGGGGTGACTACGACAACGACAGTTTTCTCGATGTCTACATCTGCAACTACAGTCAAGGTCCGACAGGTCATACGAACTGGCTGCTGCACAACAATGGCGACGGAACGTTCTCAAATGTGACTGCAGAAATGGGTGTTGGCAACGGTACCAAACCTACCTATCAGGCTGCCTGGATCGATATCAATCTCGATGGTTTGCTCGACCTCTATGTGGTGAATGATTTCGACTGGCTCAATGAACTATACATCAACACCGGTGCTTCTTTCGTTGCCTCCGGTGAAGTCTGGAATCTTGATCTCGCCATGGAAGGGATGAGCATTTCATGGTCTGATATGGATTCAGATGGTGATTTTGATCCTTTCATTTCTAACAATTTCCAGGGCAATGCGCTCATGCGCAATGACAACAATGTAATGACCGACATCGCAGCTACCGCCGGGGTGCTGGTCAACAGCACTTGCTGGGGTAGTTTGTGGATGGATTACGATCATGATGGCTATGATGATTTACATGTAGCCACGAGCTCATTTTCCGTAAACGGAAATCAGAATTACCTCTTTCACAACAATGGTGATTATACGTTCACAGATGAATCCCTCACTGGTGATGCGTTGATAGTGTTCTCAACAGTAAAAGGAGATCAGAACAACGACGGCTGGTGGGATTTTGCTGAAATGAGGCAATACCCTGCCGCGCTGGCCTTGTGGCAAAACAATGGTGGTGATAACAACTGGATGAAATTTCGCTTGCAGGGAACAGCAAGTAACAAGGATGGTGTAGGCGCTGTAGTCAGATATTATTATCCCGGCCGAAACGGATTGTTGCAGACGCACAGCGGTGATGGTTATCTCGCTCAGGATTCTCAGTGGGAAATTATCAGCATGGCAGATAACACAATGCTCGACTCACTCACGGTCACATGGCCAAGTGGTTGGGTCGATCACTATTACGATATCGACGCGCTGTCTGTACGCACTTTTGTTGAAGGCGAAACTTATACTCCATTCATCGCCGCACCACAAGGAACCCTGATATGTGAAAATGGTGGTGCGTTGGAATTGATTGCATCGCCCGGTATACAATACTTGTGGACTGATGAATCTACAGCTCAGATTGTCTTTGTTTACGAACCGGGGCTGGTAGAGGTGGAGGTTACCAATGAGTTCGGAGTTACCGGTATTGCATCTATAGAGATTGGCGTGCGTGAGAACATCACCATTGTCACCAATACCCAGTTACCCTCTTGTTACGGACTTGCCGATGGATGCATTGAGTTTACATCGCCCGACGGTGAAATAATGGATATCAGCTGGAATGAAGATAGAGGAGATCAGTCAAATTGCAATTTCACAGCCGGTGAATACACTGCTTATATTACCAATCAGTTCGGCTGCATTCAGCCTGTTTTGGTGGAGATGTCGGATCCAACACAGCTTCTTTTGAATGCATTTGCGGATAGTGTTTGTTATGGTGGTACGACTTCCATGTTCATTGAAGGCTTCGGCGGAACCGGCGATCTTACTTTCGATTATGTGGGTGGATTTGATCCGGGTGTGGTCACAGCAGGTATTTATTCCATCATTCTGTCGGACGAAAATAATTGTGAAGTTGAGCTTGAAATAGAAGTGGGTGAGTACTCCGAAATTATTTTTGAGATTGATGATCTTACTGTTTGTCCGGGAACAAGCGGTGCAATTGAATACAGCGTTGATGGTGGTTCGGGAGGTTATACTTTTAACTGGAATAAACTTGACCCCAACGCCCTTTTTGCCGGAGAATATCAGTTTTCCTTGCTTGATGACAACTCATGCGAAGCCTCTGCAGAAGTGAGCATTTCGGAATTCACAACCATGCAAGTTACTGCCCAGATACAGAATGCTCAGAATGGAAACAATGGCTCAATCCTTCTTTCAGTCGATGGTGGTACTCAACCTTTTTCATTCTCATGGAGCAATGATGAAACGAATAATCCACTGATTGGAATTGGACAAGGCACTTATGAAGTCATTGTTACCGATGCCAACGACTGCGCTGTGACCGAACAATTTTCCATCATCGATTTGAGTGTGTCCGAATTGTCTTCGCATATTTTGTTTTATCCAAATCCTTGCGACAATATGATCAGAATCGAAGGAATGACTTTGGAGGATGTGACGATTTTTGACAGCATGGGAAAACTGGTATGGAACAGCCAAAATCAGAATGCTGTTTTGACCATTGACACCTCCGTTTTCGCATCAGGATTGTATCTCGTTCGTTCCGGTTCGCATACAGGAAAATTCATGGTCAAACATTGAAGAATGCTGCAAGGTGTTTTTCGGTGACTTATCACTGCATCTGACGAATTGCCACCAATTCGATTTTGTGTCTTCATGTCGCAATTGCGTTTGCTTATTGTGCTGATTTGAATTAGCTTCGCCTATGCCCCGGTGGATATTCCTTTTGATTTTTTGTGCATGTTGTCTTGCCCCTGATGTGATGTTCGCGCAGCACACCGATCAATCTGCATGGCTCAACATAAACCAGGGTGGTGCAGAAGGTTTATATGGTAATGGTATCAGTCTGCACGATTTTAACCGCGATGGCCTCGATGATGTTACCATCTGCACCAATGGAAATGGGGTAAGGACATACATAAACACAGTTGATTCGCTCACTGAAATTTTATTGTTTGATTTTATAGATGGAGATATCAAACAACCCGTTTGGGTTGATTTCGACAATGACGGTGATGCTGATTTTTTCTGCACGGTATACGGCGGTGGTTGTCATCTTTTCCTCAACCAGGGCGCTTTACAATTTATTGATGTTACTGCATCTTTGAATCTTCCATCAACAAGCTCCAAATGTTTCGGAGCTGCATGGGCAGATTATGACCGCGATGGTGATCTTGATGTTTACGTTGCCAATTATGATTTCATACTGCCTGCTGCTTTATCCAACTGGCTGCTCAGAAACAACGGCGATGGTACGTTTACAGAAGTTGCCACTTCACTCGGTGTGACCAATGGATATCGTGCAACTTTTCAGCCCGCGTGGTGTGATTTCAATCTCGATGGCTGGCCCGATCTTTTTGTTATCAATGACAAATACCATGGCAATGCTTTGTATCTGAACAACGCAGGCACTTTCACCGATGTGAGTGAATCCTACGGCATGAATCACGCCATGGAGTCCATGTCAAACTCTTGGTACGATTTTGATCATGATCTCGATTTTGATGTCTATATTTCTAATTCAAATCAGGGAAATAAATTGTTGCGAAACGATGGGTTTTTCTTTTCAGATATTGCCTCCGAAACAGGAACAGAGGTGAACAGTGTCTGTTGGAATGCATTGTGGATGGATGTGGAACATGATCTGAAATCGGATCTTCATGTGGCTACAAATTCTCCTTTTATTCAAGGTAATCAGAACAAACTTTTCGAAGCAACAGATGCCGGTGAATGGGATGATTTTTCTATTCAAAATGATCAGCGCAGTGTGCTTGCTGAGGCCCGCGGTGATCTCAACAATGATGGATTTTGGGATATCTTACAGGTGTCTGAGTATCCTGTCGGTACAGCATATTGGATGAACAATGGTTCCGACAATCACTACCTGAAATTTGCACTGACCGGAACGGTCAGCAACGCGGATGGTATTGGCGCTTATGTAACAGGCGTCGCAGGCGGTCTTCCTTTTGTCAAGACAATTTTTTGCGGCGCAGGATTTATTGCTCAGGATTCTCGAAATGAAACCATCAGTTTAAAAAATGATTTACTCATTGATTCACTCGAAGTGCACTGGCCTTCCGGTTGGATTGATGTATACACGGAATTAGACGCTGACTCAACATACATCTTTACTGAAGGTGAAACTTATGCTGTTTCCATAATCGCACAGCAGGATTCTATTTGTGCAGGCGAGTCAACAAATATCAGTGTGTATGGTGATGGTAATTGGATTTGGCAAAATGGAAGTTCAGGCACGACAATTCAAGTTGATGAACCTGGATGGTATGCAATGCTGGCTACAAACGATTTTGGATTCACGTATACAGATAGTATTTACATCGCATTAAAATCTGATCCTGTATTCGAATTGTTCATCACTGAGCCTGCATGCTATGGCGATGCTGGTGGTGTTGTCAATTTGATTTCTGACAGTGCTGTTTCTTGGTTCTTGGATGAATGGATCACCGGATTTTATGTCGATTCCTTGGCAATAGGAAATTATGAGGTGACAGTAGTGGGTGCGAATAGTTGTGCAAAGGAACTTTCAATTTTTATTGGTCAGCCCGATGCAATGCAAGCATCAATAACATACGATACTGCTTGTTACCAGAGCTTCACTCAGCTATCCGCAGAGATTAGCGGCGGTAATGCTCCATATGAAATCTTATGGAATGGAATTGATCCTCTCAATGCTTATGAAGGAAGTTTTACCGTGAGTGTATTCGATGCATTGGGATGTTTCCTCGAACATCCTTATGCTGTGATGACTTACGACTCCCTCAACGCGGTTATTGATTATGATGAAACCAATTCTATCTTGTCAATAGCTTGTAGCGGTGGTTTTCCGCCCTATCAATATTTGTGGTCGAATGGTCAAACGGACAACAACATTGCAGTATCCGAAGAGAATTTGTATGCATGTCTTATTACAGACGCTGCGGGTTGCGAAGTAAATGTTATGTATAACCTGGTTGGATTGAACCAGGGCGGGAAAGAGATTCAACTCACATTTTATCCTGTACCTGCAACAGACTTCTTGTTTGTGTCATCAGCAATGAAACAAGAGATCGTAATAACAGATGATCATGGTAAAATCGTCTTGTATTGCACACTCCGGGAAGGCTTAAATCAAATCCCCGTTCAAGCGTTTTTAAGCGGTGTTTACCTGCTCAAAACGAAAACCGGAACCTATACTTTTATAAAAGTTTAGAAAGCTCCGTACGGTAGTTGATCATTTGGTTGCCTGATTATCCTGTAATTATTTACTTAAATAACTTGCGTATTCCAAAAATTTTGTTTTCGTTTACATCACCTTAACGAATGGTCTTGTGTTAACAGGATACTAACTACTCAAGGCAAATAGCCTTTCAGATAACGGCAAAAGATATGATGAAGCAGTTCGTTTGTTCCAAGCGGATGTGCGGATTATTTGAAATCGGCAATTGCTGCCCCGTTGCACTGCGCCTCAATAAATGATGTGATCAGTCTGCATTTTGAGTGCTGTGTTGTGCGTCACTAAACAGTGGCCCGTGAAGTAAGTTTCCTGATCTGCCACGGATCGTTCAAAACTTAACTTACTGTGTCATGCGTCACTCACTTTTTTACCCGGTAATGGCCAAACTGTATACAATGTTTTTGGTTCTGCCAAGAATCAAAATGGCATGTGCGGCCGGGCTATTCATACTTTGCTCTTTCCAGGCATTCTCTCAATACGAGGAGGTTTCTGATGCAATTGGAATCAATTATGAAAATCTCGGTTATCACCCTTCAGGATTTTCGGCAGTCGATTTTAATGATGATGGCTGGGACGATCTGACCATCGGCACCCACAACAATGGAATTTACTTCTATCAAAACAACAACGGAATATTTGAAGAAGTAGAACTACTGCCATTCGTCAACGGCATGGTTCGCTCGGTCCAGTGGATCGATATGGATGGCGACGGTGATCTTGATTTCTTCGCCAACCGGCATAATTCTTTCCCTGTCATGTTTCGCAATGATGGTGATCTTTTGTTTAGCGATGTAACGTACATGCTGACACTGCCTGACTATGCCACCGGCACCTCATCTGTTTCTTGGGGCGATTACAACCGCGACGGATTACTCGATGCGTATTTCTGCAATTACTACATGATGGGTAACATTACCAACTGGCTGCTGCGGAACGATGGTGAATTTAATTTTACAGATGTCACCGAATTCGCCGGTGTAGGTGATAGCATCAAAACAAGTTATCAAGCCATGTGGATCGATTTTGATCTCAACGGCTGGATTGATCTTTATGTTTCCAATGATCGTTTGGATGGAAATGCAATGTACCGCAATCTCGGTGATGGTACATTTGAATTGGTTGATCATGCCAGCGGCTTAAATGTGTTTTTGGATGGCATGGGAATAAATTTCGATGATTACGACAATGACCTGGATTATGATCTCTATATCGCCAACACTGAAAATGGCAGCATGCTGCTTCGACAAGATGATGGAGTGTATATAGATGTAGCCGATAGCCTGGGTGTGGATTGTCCGCACGTGGTTTCATGGGGTGTTCAGTGGACTGATGCTGCGAATGATGGCTGGAACGATTTGTATGTAGTGAATGATACTCCCTGGTACGAAGGCAATCAAAATTATTTTTTTTATCAGACCGAACCGGGTAGTTTTCAATCGGATGTGTTCGGTGATTTTGCAGAGGATGAATATGAGTCATACGCATGCGGTGAGATAGACGTAAATAACGACGGATATATGGACATCGTCAATGTCAACCAATATCCGCCTGATGTGCAAATCTGGCGTCAGGACACCGGGGTAAATAACTGGATCAAAATTGAACTGAATTCTGAATACGGAAATTGGCTTGGTGTTGGTGCGAACATCATGGTTTTTTTCGGTGAGCAAAAGCGCTTGCGTTCCACTCACGTGGGAGAAAGTTTTCTTGCTCAGAATCCATATTACGAAACTTTTGGGATCGGCGATGCATCGGCAGTGGACAGCGTTGCAGTGCTCTGGCCATCCGGTGAAATACAGATGTATTATGACCTTACAATCAATACAACAAATTTGTTGAATGAAGGATCGCCTGCTCCGGCCAATGATGTTCACGCATACACGTTGTGTCAAAATGATTCTGTGATGCTGTATCCCGGTGTATTCGCAGAATACCAATGGAGCGACAACTCACAACAATCATTCATCACAGTTTCTGATCCCGGAGTTTATGATGTGGTTGTAACAAACTTGTTTGGTTATGATGAAATGATTCAGTACACAGTCGAAACAGGTCTTCAAAATATGCCGGAGGTAGTTTTATCTCATCCTGTTTGTCATGGCGATGCTTCGGGTTCTGTCGGGATTGAATTGGTCGAAGGTTTGGAAAATGTCCAATGGCTCGATGGAGCATCAGGCTTCAGCAGAACGAATCTGAACGCAGGACTTTATCCTTATTTTCTTACCGATATAAATGGATGCAACTATTACGGCGCTGCAGAAATAACCCAACCCGATGCTATTCTCATTTCATTGACTGCTGATACTGTTTGTCCGGGAGAACACACGCAGATTCTTACTGCATGCTCCGGTGGAACCGGTGAGCTTACACAATATTGGGGCAATACCAATCCTTTGTTCGCCACAGAGGGTGTGCACTTAATTGAGTTAATGGACCAGGCCGGATGCAATGCAGTAGATTCAATCGCCATTTTGGCACATGATGCATTCAATGCTGTTATAACTGCACCAATGGCGTGTTACGGAGAAACGGCTGCGCTTGCATATGAAGCAACAGGATCGTCTGGCTATTATCAATTCGATTTTGATGAGGTCAATCCGGAAGCTGTCTTGCCGGGCGAATACCTCGCTGTTGTTTCCGATGAACATTTATGCTCTCAAATCATTCCATACGCTGTTATCGAAAATGCACAGTTATTCGCTGAGCTTTCATTTGATGAAAATTGTCAGTCGGTGATGGCACAAGTTTCCGGGGGCACTCCGCCGTATAATTACCTGTGGAGCGATGGTTCATCCGGTGAATCACTGATTGCCTCAGTTCCCGGTTCGTATCAATGCACGATTACCGATGTGTTTGATTGCACCACAAGTACTGAAATTATCATCGAAGTGGGTGTTGATGAAGTGGCCTCATTAAATCTTCGGGCTTATCCATTGCCTGCTGAAGACTTTGTTGTGATCTCAACTTCAATACCATCAGAAGTGAAAATTTATGATGCCAAAGGGGCCGTCACCGATGTGTTGTGGTGCTATGGAAAACTGAATCTGGAAATTGCCCATTGGCCTGCAGGATTTTATTTGGTCGTTGCCGGGTCGGAAAAACTTCTGATCTTGAAAAAATAAAACCTGAATATGTTCTGAACTGATGTTGAAGGTTTTTTGCCTTGCATTACATTCCTGATGCTCATTCCGGGTTTAATTTGCAGCCATATAAAAAATCAAATCTTATGCGTTTTCGCCCCGGAGTTCTTACAGGTGATGAAGTCACCGAAGTATTTAATCATGCCAATGAAAATAATTACGCTTTACCTGCGGTGAATGTGATCGGTACCAACAGCGTCAATGCAGTCCTCGAAACAGCCCGTGAAGTGAATTCGCCGGTGATCATTCAGTTCAGCAATGGCGGCGGCGCATTTTATGCCGGCAAGGGATTGAAGAATGATGCGCAGCAGGCATCCATCATTGGATCGGTGAGCGGTGCACATCATATACAGATGGTCGCAAAAGAATATGGAGTGCCTGTAATCGTGCATACCGACCATTGCGCGAAAAACATCATCGCCTGGATGGACGGCATGCTGGATCACGGAGAAAAACATTTTGAAAAAACCGGAAGACCATTGTTCTCTTCACACATGCTCGATCTGAGTGAAGAGCCGTTGCATGAGAACATAGAAATTTCATGCAAATATTTTGAGCGCATGAATAAGATGGGAGTGACACTGGAAGTTGAACTGGGTGTTACAGGTGGAGAAGAGGATGGCGTGGACAACAGCGGTGTGGACAGCTCGAAGCTTTACACACAACCGGAGGAAGTGGCATACACCTATGAGCACATGATGAAGATATCAAAGCGCTTTACAATTGCTGCGGCTTTTGGTAATGTGCATGGTGTTTACAAACCGGGCAATGTAAAATTGCAGCCGGTCATCCTGAAAAACTCTCAGGAGTTCGTGCAGAAAAAATTCAATACTTCACCTCAGCCGATTCATTTTGTGTTTCATGGTGGAAGCGGAAGCTCTCGGGAGGAAATCCGCGAAGCTATCAGCTATGGAGCAATCAAGATGAATATTGATACGGATATGCAGTACGCTTATCTCTCTGGTGTTCGTGATTATGTGCTGGGTAAAAAGGATTACCTCATGTCTCAAATCGGTAACCCTGACGGCGAAGACAAACCAAATAAGAAGTTTTACGATCCGAGAGTTTGGCTCAGAGAGGGTGAGAAATCTTTCGTGACCCGACTCAAAGAAGCTTTCGAAGATTTGAATTGTATAGCAAGGAATGCGTAATCCGCTGTTGATGTTGAATTACCATTTGTAACTTCCATTTGATGTCGTGTCTATACTGCTGTGGATTCATAGCATCCTGATACGTTGTCAATTTGATCGCAACAGCATTTGGGCTGGCAAGACGGCTAATTTATAATTGGTTGCCATGCAAATCTTCAATAACATTTAAATATATCTGCTAAATTATTTTTTTGTTACGAATTGTTTCTGTTAGTTAGTGGTGCCTTAATAAAACGAATCGGACGGTTGATTCATTGTGTCTTTTAGACACTTTGAGTTCAGTGTTCGAGAAGTTGGATTTTAACCTTACGAACTAACTTGTATGTTAATTACACTGCACCTCTTCAAGGAGTGTCTGGTGCCCTATCGTTCGCTTTTTGGTCATTGCGAAAGATCGTCTGGCATTCCGGTACTTTTGTCTTTGCTGTGCGCTCTTATGATCGTTTGCCGGATCAATGCACAGCAGCCCTATTCGGATGTAACTACACAATACCCTCTCAATTACTATGGCATGGTACCCATGTTCGGCAATGGATTGAGTTTTTATGACTTCAACAAAGATGGTCTCGACGACATCACGCTCGCGTCAAATGGCTTCGGCGTTCAGACTTTTATCAATACCGGGACCGGATTTTCTCAGATCCCATTGTTTGATGCGCTGGCAGGAGACACCAAACAGCCCATCTGGCTGGATTTCGACAATGACGGTGATGCCGATTTTTTTGCTGCAAGAGCCCTCGAAGATCTTGTGCTCATGCGAAACGACGGCGATCTGACTTTCACCGATCTGAGCGATCAGTTTGCAATGCCATATGAAACTTATATGGTCATGGGTTGCTCCTGGGGTGATTACAACAATGATAGTTTTCTTGATCTTTATGTCGCCTGCTACCACCAGTCTCTGGGTATCACAAATTGGTTCTTTGAAAACAATGGCAATGGAACTTTTACTGAAAAAGCCGTTGAACTCGGCGTAGACAATGGCTCCAAACCTACCTATCAGACGTTGTTCGTGGATTACGATGTTGATGGTGATATGGATCTGATTTCTGTCAATGACAAATACAAGGGAAATTTCCTGTATAGAAATGATGGCGGCTTTTATACGGACATCAGTTTCTCGTCGGGTTTCAATATTCCTTGTGACGGAATGTCTGCTACAACATCGGATTTTGATCATGATGGTGATTTCGATTTCTACATTACCAATACGGAAGGCGGTAATCAATTGCTCAGAAATGATGGTGATGTGTTTACGAATATTGCTTCTGAGTCAGCGGCCGTTATCAATGGTTGGTGCTGGGGTGCCGTTTGGGTAGATACTGGTAACAACCTGACCGAAGACCTTTTTGTTACGGGAGGTGCGGAGTTGGCACAGGACAATTACTACATGGAAAGCGCCGATAGCACAGAAGACTATCAGCTCACAACGTTCTGCAATTCTCCGGCTGTCGGCAATGCAACATATGGAGTGGCCAAGGGTGATCTTAACAACGACGGTTTAGCTGATCTTGCCCTCACACACATCGCTCCCGTGAGTTATTCATTATGGCAGGGAGAATCGACAGGAAACAACTGGATTAAAATTTCTGCTGAAGGAACATTGAGCAACCGCGATGGTGTTGGCGCGATCGCGAAAATTTATCTCAATGGATTAACGATAACCAAACAATGGCTCTGCGGTGAAAATTTTTTATCGCAGGATTCACAGCACCTTATTGTCGGTCTTGGCGAGTATGATCTGGTGGATTCACTCGATATTTTATGGCCAAGTGGTTGGGTTGACCACTATGAAAATTTAGAGGTGAATGTGTCATATCATTTTCTTGAAGGCGCTACAATTGCTCAACTCAACCAGATAACTGAAGTCATGTTTTGTCCTTCAGATTCTTTGCAGATTCAGGCACCAATGGATGCTGCTGTGGAATGGGAAAATGGTGATACAACTTTTCAACGATGGATCAACTCTCCTGGTGAATACAACGCAGTTATCACCAATAGTTTTGGCTTGCAATACACCAGTTTGTTTGTGGTTAGCCATTGGACGCTGCCTGAAGTTGAATCCGAACTAAGCTTGCCTCAGTGCAGCGATTCATTTGATGGTCAGATCAACTTAGTAATCGATCAATCACAGTTCATTTCCCATATCTGGAACAATGGTCAATCCGGTTCTTCTATCATGGACCTGGGCTCTGGCAGTTATTCTTGTGAGCTGACAACAATCCAGGGTTGTATCATTTATCAGAATTTTGAGCTGACGGCTCCTGAAGAAATGATACTTGTAGGTGAATTGGATCAAACGATTTGTCATAATACGTTTGTTTCTGTTTCGCCCGAAATTGCAGGAGGTGTACCTCCATATGAATTCAACTGGGCTGGTGCCAATCCTGATGCCATCGGTCAAGGTTTGCACACATTTGACGTGACAGATGATGCTGGTTGTATTGCAACTTTTGAACTGGAAATTTTATGGATGCCGGAAATAATTGTATCTCTTCTCGCCAATGATGTATGCCCCGGTGAAACAACTTCAATCGATTACAACGCAACCGGTGGTTCTGGAAATCTCGAATTTGATTTCGGAGATCTGGACATTGAAAATCTTGGTCCCGGTTTCTATCAGGCGATTGTCACCGACGATGCTGCATGTTATGTGATTCAAAGCATCACCATCAATGAATATGCTGCTATGCAAAACAATGCCATAGTCACCAATGCTCAGAATGGAAGCAATGGCGCGATCGAAATAATTACATCCGGTGGTCTTGGCCCGTATACGTATCAATGGAACAACGGATCCAATGAACCTTCGTTGCCGGGTTTGGCGCAAGGCGAATACAGTTGCATCATTACTGATGCCAATGGCTGTGAGGATGAAATAGTTGTTCAAATTATTGACTTGAATGTCGATGAGTCAACATCAGTCATCAGTCTGTTTCCTCAACCATTCGATCATCACCTGAATGTAAATATGCGCGGCGAACATTTGTTCTCGGTATATGATACAAGTGGTAAGAGAATCACTTCAGGATATTTTGTCGACATGATTGTCTTGGATACCTCTTCATGGTCCTCGGGTTTATATCTTATTCAGTTCGATGACTCATCTTCAAAAAGGTTGTGTAAACAATGATGCGCGTGAGGTATTGTTTTTTCACACTAACAAGCATTTGTTTCTTCCTTGGGCACATGGCTTCTGGTCAATTCGATGATCTATCCACCCAGTGGCCCATTTTTATATCCGGACAAACTGCTGCTTTCGGCAATGGATTGTCAGTTTATGATTTTGATCGCGATGGCCTCGATGATATTACTGTTGCTGAGTTGGATCAGGGTATCGGATTATTTCGAAACACAGGCAGCGGCTTCGAACTTTATCACTACCACGTTTTTATAGGCGATATCAAACAGTTGGTGTGGGTTGATTACGACAATGATCATGACCCTGATTTGTTCTTTACTTCAAACGGCGAAGGAATTCATTTACTGAGAAATGAGGGAGAATCAGTTTTCTCTGATCAGTCTTTTTTGTTCGATGAATTCGCAGCTGCATTTGCATACGGGGCTGCATGGGCTGATTACAATAGAGATGGTTTGCTCGATGTATACGTATGCATGTACGATTATCCCGGCACTTCCATTTTTCCGAATTTATTGTTTCGGCAAAATCCTGATCACACGTTCGAAGAAGCCGGAAGCTCCCTCGGTGTCTCTAGTGCTACAGATGAGGCTTTTCAGCCGGTCTGGATCGACTTCGATCTGGATGGCTGGCTCGATCTTTATGTGATCAATGACCACAGTGTACCAAACGAATATTATCGCAACAATGATGGTGAAAGTTTTACAGAAATGGCTGCGTGGAATGGTAGCAACATTGCTCAGAGTTCTATGTCAAACTCCGTAAGTGATTATGACAATGATGGCGATTTTGATGTCTTCATTACCGATGGCGGTGCTCCGGTTTTACTGCAAAACAACATGGGCACATTTACCGATGTAGCTGTCGAAGCAGGAGTAGGTCAGTGGGCCAACAACTGGTCTGCATTGTGGATCGATCATGACCTCGATGGTTTTGAAGATCTTCATGTGTGTACCGAAAATCCGGGCAACCAGCCCGACAACAATTTTTTCTATGTGAACCAACAAAATGGTGTTTTTTACGAAGGCGGTTTTGACAATACCAACCACGATAGTTTTTGTGCAGCCAAAGGTGACTTCAACAACGATGGTCAGTGGGACTATGCTGTGCTCAATGGTTATCCGCCTTCATTGAATATCTGGGTCAACAATGGCACCGCACCTTCAGTGAAAATCGAACTGCACGGTACTGTGAGCAATGCTGATGGTGTGGGAGCTTTCCTTGAATACTGGGTGAATGGCAACAAGCGCATCACCCAAACTCAGTGTGGCGAAAATTACATTTCACAAAATACACATGCAGAAATTCTTGCGACCGAAGGATTTCCTGTGATCGATTCAATCAATGTGCATTGGCCAAGTGGTTGGGTAGACCATTACGAAAGTTTGCCCGCAGATTCGGTTTATGATTTTACTGAAGGCGAAACCATTCTTTACCTCAATATGTATTTTGAATATCAGACTTGTCCGGGTGATTCACTGCTTTTGTCGGTTGAAGGCGATGATTATTTTATCTGGGAAAATGGCGAAGCTGCTTCACAGCGTTGGGTATATTCTTCAGGCGAATATTTTGCAACATTCACGAACGAATTCGGATTTGAGTATGTGCACTATTTCGAAATAAGCAACTGGAGTATTCCTGAAGTTGTTTCTGAGGTTTTAAATCCTCTTTGTGCAAATGGATCAGATGGACAAATCAGCCTAAGTATCGATGAGTCGTTATTCGAATCTTATGTATGGAGTGACGGAGAAGAAGGTCTGTTTCGCAACAATCTGATGTCCGGTCAAATCAGCTGTGAGCTTATCACAACCAATGATTGTCCTTTGCACCTGCAGTTTGAATTGATAGCTCCACCACCTCTCATGGTTCTAAACGACCTCGACACAACCATATGTTTTAACACAGGTGCGTCATTTGAACCGCTAATAGGTGGAGGTATTTCTCCATACGAAATCAATTGGCCGGGCAATGATCCATTGAACATCGGTGAAGGTGAGCACTTGTTTGAAATCATCGATGCTAATGGTTGCATGGCATCATTCAGTTTTATAGTCACCTGGTTGCCTGAAATTTTTCTGACCCTGAATGCGGATACTGTTTGTGCCGGAGCAACAACAGACATTGAATATTCGGCTTCCGGTGGTTCCGGCATTCTGTTAGTCGATTTTGGCAACCTAGATCCCCTCCATGTTCAGCCGGGTCAATACGATGTTGTCGTGTACGACGAACAATTGTGTTCAGCTACCGCAACTATAGAAGTGGTGCAGTGGAGTGAAATGGAAAATACGCTCGTGATTACACCGGCTGAAAACGGCCCGAATGGCAGCGCAGAAATAAGCACATCCGGTGGCACACCACCTTATAATTACCTCTGGGATAATGGAGAAACCATGCCTGCGCCAAGCAATCTTGCTCAGGGAGTATATGCATGTATCATCACAGATGCGAACGGTTGTGAATCTGAGGTAGAGGCCATCATCATTGATTTGGATGTTGCGGAAATTCGCAACGACAAACAGGTATATCCTTCACCTTTTACTAACCAACTTTTTGTGAAGATAGACCGTGATGCTGCCTGGTGGATTTTTGACATTTCGGGCAAAGTAATTGCCAACTCAGGAATCAGGCATGGCGAAGTTTTGGATACCACTTCGTGGCCGGCAGGAAACTATTTTTTCTTAGATCAAAATTTCAATTGTAGAAAAATCGTGAAGTATTGATTATCGCCGGGCAAATGCCATCTCTGGTGCAAAAATCAAGATTTAGCCTGGAAGTTTTTTCTTACTTGGAATAGATAACTCGCTTGTTTTCAATGCATGGCAGGGCAATTGAACGAATTTGTGACAGGAAACAAAAATTTTCTTTCAACAGGCCACCCTTAATGACTCAATACGTCTTTAATATTGCGTAGTTGTTATTTTTTAGCAACCAAATAACCATAATTTCCTTAATTCAAACGTAATTCTTAATGACGAGAAGCTCTATTCGATGCGCTTTGGGAACCGGAAGCCCTCCCATGGGAGGGATAATGGCAACCCAACCAAATTCAAACAATTTACCAATTAATCCAAATCACATGACAAACAGTTACAAACTGAGTAGTGCGTATGCGCGCTTTTTTGGTTTCGTGTGTTGCCTAATTGCCCTCACGGGGCTTTGGTCAACAAGCATGTTCGCTCAGGTCGGTCCTCCTACTGTAGGGGCCGGTATTTCGAACGGCTATTCTTCAGCTACTACAACGGGTGCTTACACCGCCATTACTGGTGGTACTCAGGCTTATGCAGGAGCAGCAGTCCAGACAGATGGAGTAACTTTAGCGGTGCCTATAGGCTTCACGTTCAGGTATAATACCCGTAATTATACAACAGTGCGTATCAGCAACAATGGATTCATCACTTTTGGTGCGAATCCTCCACTTGCTAACACTTATACTGCATTGAGCGCGAACACCAACCCGAACTATGATGGTGCAATTGCCGGTTTCGCTGTCAATTTAGGCGCAGCGGCAGTGGGATCTCCTGAAGTTCGCTACGAAACGGTGGGAATAGCTCCAAACCGCGAATTCGTTGTTCAATATCAGGATGTGAGAGCCTCCGCGGGTTCTGCAGCTCAGAGAATGAACTTCCAGATCCGTCTCGCTGAAACCACGAATGTGGTGCGTATCGTTTACGGTACTTGTGCATCAGGTACAGTCGCCCTTACTGGTCAAGTTGGTTTGAGAGGTGGTGAGAGCTCAGACGTGAATAACCGTACCGGAATAAACTGGACTGCGCTTACAGCAGGTACAGCAGCCACAAGCACTGTAACTTTGGGAACTACCGGCGGTACAACTATCCCTGCCAGTGGTCTTACTTTTACGCTTACACCCGGCACTTGGGTTAGCCCGGCCGGTACTTATGCCGCTATCGGTGCTCCTACCGAAACTTTCGATGCATTATGGGTGAACCAAAACAGCACACAAGATTCTCCGGGTGCCAGCTGGAGAACCTGGCCTCCACGTGGAGATAATGCCATGCGCAGGTCTGACAATTCAGTATCTGGTTTTACCTCTACTACAGGTTGGTCTGGAATAGGCGGTGCTCAAATCGTTGCGGCGCCTGGAGCAGGTAACTGTGCACGTTTCCACGACTTTGAAGTATCTACCGGTACAGCTGGAGTTATGGATTATTTTATTGACTTATCTGGTAACACAGGAACTGTTGAAGTGGCTTTCGACATGGTTCGAAATCAAACTACGATTGCGGGATTGCAAGTGCAATTGTCAACGGATGGTGGTGTAACATTCTCTAATTTGGGTGCATTGATCACAGGTGCCGCCAGCTGGACGACCATCACACGTCAGACAACTGCGACCTCATCAA
>JBEIHH010000042.1:0-24482 GCA_040381475.1 Crocinitomicaceae bacterium
ATGCTTTTCAGCGGTGAAGAAGTAATGAAGAAATGCACTGTGTTGAGTGGTGGTGAAAAAGTACGTTGTATGATTTCACGCATGATGTTGAATGGAGCCAACTGCCTGATCATGGATGAACCAACGAACCACCTTGATCTGGAATCCATAACTGCATTCAACAATGCTATGAAAGATTGGAAACACGTTGCCTTGTTTACTTCCCATGACCATGAATTTGTGCAAACCGTAGCAAATCGGATTATTGAAATTACACCCAAAGGTGTCATCGATAAGCGCATGAGCTATGATGAATACCTCGCCGACAAACAAATCAAAGAGATGCGGGAAGCGATGTATGTGTAACAACTATATGGTTGTTAAACTTTCTGCTCATATCACATCATATACTTATTGATTTCGATCAGTTGTTCTTGATTTAACCCAGATTATGCAGTCGAAATCTATTAGAGCGCTGAAACCCTTCAATGACGTGCACTTCCCCGAATCGTTCCTCTCGGGACGAGCCTCGATTTTTATTTTCACCGTATACATGATACGCTTTCAAATAAAAATCATGCGGGAGCGCGCGTCATTTTTGGCTTTCAGCGCTTCACAACGATTCCGGCTGCATAATTTGGATTTAAGGTTCTCTTTGAACCAGCGCCTGGTCTATAATTTATTTTCATCCCTTACCATAAACCAATGGTAGTAGGCATACCCGAGAAAAAGGCAACCCGTCAATGATGGCATCAGAAAATATATGAAATGCCTTTGTTTTTCTGGTTCTAGATCAAGTTCTCTGGCATAATTCACCCAGGGCAGAATGATCATATAGGCAAAAAGAATCAAGAATATTACATTATACACCAGATTAATTCCACTCCAGAATTTTTTCTCAAAGGGATTTCTTTCTTCAGTCAAATGATATGACTCCATAGCCGTACGCCGCGTTGCCTGGCGCTGTTGATGTTCCACCCATAATTTATAAATCAGCTCACGCTTGTCGAGTTCTTCTTGCGAGATGCGATCTTCACTCACCAGCTTATCATAGTTCCGTCGCTGTGCCTCATCCATGAGGAATTCATATGCCTGGTGTACCTCTATAAATCTTGTGCGTGCATCTTCATTGCCGTTCACATCAGGATGCAGCTGTTTGGCAAGAGCTCTGTATGCCTTCCGAACCTCAACTTGTGTGGCACTGCGTTCGACTCCCAGTATTTGGTAGTAATTCTTCAATAGCAGAATCGATGAATAGCGCTAAAATAAGAAGAAGTTTAAAGAATTATTTTAAATGGCTTCATGAAACATCAAGTCGCCTGCATAATCTGGGTTAAAAAAAGAACGTCAAAAATGACGTTCTTTTAATTGTATGATTTGACTTCAGAAAGTAATATATCATGTTTCAGAAACCACTCAAACCAATGCCTACGCCAATGAGAATGGCTAATGCGTATAAAGAAAGAACCACAACCATCAAAATGCCAATAAATTTGTAGTGACTCTTTAAGTTTGCGAAACCGTCAGACAAAGAAACTTCATCATTGGAATTTAATCCTCGCTTAATCCCCTTTGCTGCTTTGAACAAATAATAAATTGGAAAAAAATAAATGGCTATGCCAAGTAAGAATATCAACGCCATTAAAACAGGCGAAGCATCTGAATTGCGCATGAATGGATTCGAAGAAGATAAGCTGAGCATACTAACCATGGCCAATGCCATGATTCCAAGCATAACGAAACCTACGATGGCAATAAATCTTGCCCATCTGACCATTTCATTGAGATTTTGTTTGTCAGCTGCACCTATGCGCAGATTTTCTTGAGAAGTGATGTTGTTGTCTAATGTATCCATGTTAAAAGTTTTGATTAAGATTTGTTGCATAAATACTCTAAAATCGTATTTACACTAATAAATTCTCAAAAAGTTTATTTAACCCGGATTCTATGAAGTGCGTTGACTTAGAAAAGCTGAGCTAACCTGTTTCTGATATTGCTTATTATCAGCAAGATAAAACAAGTTAGATAGAATTATGCAAAACATCACTTAATGTTCTGACTACAACACAAAGACATTTTCTGCGAATTTCTGACTTACCACTGACCTTTTGCGTCGCACTTCAATCTCGAGAGATCCATCAAAGTCCTGCTTAGCTATTACCTTGATCTCGCTGCTCAATCCAAGCCCCACTTTCATGGCATACTGCAGGAACGTGGCACTGTTATCTCGAACAGCAACAATTTTGCATTTTTCGCCTATACCGGCTTCTGCCAATGTTCTTCTTGCCACTTTTTCAATTTCTCCCTTAGCATTCGGAATGGCGTCACCGTGAGGATCAAACCTCGGATAATTGAGGAATTTATCGAGCTTTTCGATCAGTTTCGATGAACGAATGTGCTCCAGTTGTTCGGCCACCTCATGTACCTCATCCCATGTGAATTCAAGCTTTTCATACAAAAAAGTCTCCCACAGGCGATGTCTTCGAATAACCCCCAAAGCACTTTTCCTGGCTTGTGCAGTTAAGTGAATTTTACCATATTTCTCATAGTTCACCAGTTTTTTATCCCGAAGCTTTTTGAGCATATCATTCACAGTGGCTGGTTTCAGCATCAGATAAGCAGCAAGCTCATTGGTGCCAACTCCTTCCCTGCCGGCAGATTCGACAGACAAATGATATAAAGCTTTGAGATAATTCTCTTCGGTTGATGAAAGTGAATCCATATTGCTTTTAAGGCCTCTGCCTTCTGTTTTTTGTTCTCCGCACTGGTTAAAAAGCAAAGATATGACAACAATTCGAACTTCATTTGTTAGACATACCTAACTTAATTATTTTTGCACCTCAAATTTGCACGTGTTGCGCTACTTGCTGTTCAATATTGTCTTAATGATGAGTTTTGGTTCCATTGCTCAGTCCTCGGTTATCCGAGGCAGGGTGATGCATCAGGACGAGCCTGTGCCCTACGCTCATGTTGGTCTGATCCGATCAGGTGAGGGAGTGTTGAGCGACAGCAGCGGGTATTTCAGCCTTTCATTCAAACAAGCAGCAACAGACACACTTCTGATTTACAACATTGGTTACGAGCCATACAGGCGAATCCTGCAACCAACCGGTTCCAACATTCAGTTAGGACAGATAGAATTGAGCGCTGCCTTGATCCTTTCCGATGAAATTGTTATTTCGGGTTCACTGCATGCTGTGAGCAGGTTGGAAAGCATCGTTCCGGTCGAAGTGTATAGCAGAGGATTTCTTGAGAAAAATCCGGTGTGCAATGTTTTCGAATCACTCCAGCAAATGAACGGTGTTCGCCCACAGGTCAATTGCAATATCTGCAGTACGGGAGACATTCACATCAATGGTATGGAAGGACCTTATACGATGCTACTTATCGATGGCATGCCCATCGTTAGCAGTTTAGCCACTGTCTATGGCTTCAGTGGTATTCCTTCATCCATGATCGAACGCGTGGAAGTAGTGAAAGGTCCTGCTGGCGCGGTTTATGGAAGTGAAGCCATGGGGGGACTCATCAACATCATCACAAGACCCGTTCAGGGAGAAACTAAGTTTTCATTTGATGCAATGAGCAGCACATGGCAGGAACATAATTTCGATGCTTTCGCATCATATAAAGTTGGCGCAAAAACAAGCATGCTCAGCTCAGCAAACGTGTTCAATTTTGATGAGCGCACTGACAAGAACAACGACAATTTCACGGATATACCGACACAAAATAGAATTTCCGTCTTTCATAAAATCAATTTTGAAAGACCACTGTCAAGGCTCTTTACCATTGCCGGACGGTATCTTTACGAAGACAGGTTCGGGGGTGAAATGCAATGGAGGCGTGAGCATCGCGGCGGTACAGAGGTCTACGGAGAAAGTATTTATACCTCGAGGTATGAAATACTTTCACAGTATCAGCTGCCATTTAATGAAAAGGTGATTTTCAGTTTCTCACTGACAGATCACAATCAAAACAGCGTTTATGGCGCTATGAATTTTCAAGCCCGACAAACCATCGGATTTGGTCAATTGACGCACTACAAACAACTTGGGCAACATCATATGCACGCAGGACTTGTCTCACGCTACACTTATTACGACGACAACACGGCTGCTACAGTTTTTGAAGCAGCCTCAACTACGACCTATAACCCGGGCCAATGGCTTAACGGTGTTTTTATTCAGGACGAATTGCACTGGAATACCAAACATCAGACTCTCGGAGGTTTGAGATTGGAATATCATCAGATACATGGCGAAATATTTACACCAAGACTTGGCCATCGCTGGCAACTGAACGACCGTCAGTTGTTGCGGTTAAACGCCGGAAAAGGCTTTCGGGTGGTCAACATTTTTACCGAAGATCATGCAGCTCTGACCGGAGCAAGAAAAGTTGTAGTGAGCGAATCTTTACGCCCTGAAAATTCTGTGAGTGCCAACCTGAATTACCACCACCAGCTGATCAGAAGATCAGATTCAAACCTCAGTCTTGATGCGACCGTTTACCATACACGATTTGGCAACAGAATTGTGGCCGACTACACCACCGATCCGAATAAAATCTTGTACAACAACATTGACGGCTTTGCCACCGGGAGCGGCGCTTCATTAAATCTGGAAGGTACAATAGGCAAAAATTTCAGTGCCATGGCTGGAGCAACGTGGATGGACAATCAAATTCATGATCATGGGACTATTAGACGTCCTCTGCTCACTGAGAGTTTCTCTGCTGTATGGAGCATTTCATTTCGTGCAGGAAAATTGCCACTTTTTTTGGACTACACGGGCAGCCTGTATAGTCCCATGGATTTGCCACTTGCCGGGCCACTGGATGCACGCCCTGCAAGATCGCCCTGGTGGAATATCCAAAACATTCAACTGAAATGGAAGATGAAGAAAGGCCCTGAAATCTATGGTGGTGTCAAGAACATCTTCAACCGCACACCTGCCGACGACACGCCATTTCTAATTGCACGTTCATTTGATCCTTTCGACAGGCAAGTCCAATTTGATCAGTCCGGGAATCCTATTGAAACTGCTGACAATCCTCAGGCGCTCACATTCGACACTAACTATGTTTTTGCACCCAATCAAGGCATCAGGGCTTTTCTTGGTATACGTTGGGAAATTGGTTCTCCCAGATAATTACAAAACATTGTGTTCAGGTTATTAAATTTCTTGGAGAGCTTAGCGTATTTCTAACGTGTTTATGGCTGTTTAGCGACATTTGACTGTAAACATATCATGTTATTTTCATGAGAACGATTTTCATATTTACTTCAAAAAAACTATAGTTTTCGCTCATAAAAATTGCCTTATACACCAATGAATTCCCACCCAATATTTATGGAGTTGCCGGCGCATTTCGATTCGCCCCTTATTTCACTGCCACTCCAAAAGATACATATTGCCATGAAGAAGGCACTATATGATTGAACAAAGTCGAGTCTAAATAGGACAAAAAATTCCGCTGCGATTCTGTGCGCCCGAAAGCGGAAGCAAATCCGGTGGTCGTGATCTTGTGGCTTTTGAAATGACGCATGTAATGATGTAGTTCGGTCATGTTCACATACCGCCATTCATTTCCCCAACGCACAAACTTTTTCCTGAAGAATGAGTGAATTGGTGATCCCTTGAGGTTTTCTGCAAACAAGAGAACCCCGCCTGGTTTTAAGGCACAGTATATACTGTCGAAAGTTTGTTGTTGTAATTCCGTATGATCATTTCGTCCAATACCACCAATGATGGATTTGAAAATGACAACGTCGAAGTGATTTTCGAATGGAATATTGGTAGCATCTACAACTCCGTATGTCACAAGATTATCAACCCCATGTAGTTTATGTAATGGCGCCGCTTTATCAGTAACGTCATCAATGTCTGTGCATAACACCTTGAGGCCTTTGGATGCAAGGTAAAGCGACAACCCTCCTTCCCTGCCGCCCAGTTCTATGGCCTCACTATCGGCGACAGCCGAAAAGTGAGATTCCCAGAATGGCAAAGCCCGCGACCAGGTGCGGATATCCCATTGCATAAAGTCTTTTAATTCGGGTTTGGCCATGCTGCAGTCTGCAAATAAAAGCCTTGTTCACATTCTGCCGAAAAACAATCTAAATGAGATGCAACCTTAGAATCTACTCTTTGGTTGTTTCAAAGGTTGAAACACGCTATAAACCTTAGTTAGCACTGCATTAAATAGCTAAATTTGCACTTCCTGAGTAATCATAACTTATTGAAAAACACTGAAACCATATACACGAGGCTTGTCTTGGCGATTTTGTTTCTGATTTTTTCATTTGCCAACGCAAATGCCCAATGTGATGCGGACGCGGGTACCGATCCTGCTCCAGGCTGCGCAGGAACTGGCGTGCAGATTGGAGGAAGCCCGACAGCTGTCAATCCATCAGGACCCGTTACCTATAGCTGGACTCCAATTGCTGGACTTAGCGATCCTACTACTGCCAATCCCATCGCAACTCCGGCAGCAACGACAACATACACCGTGACGCTGAGTGGTGGTGGTTGTAATGGTCAAACGGATCAGGTTACGGTCAATATACTACCAACACCCAACGCCAACTTCACATTTTCGCCGAACAATACTCCTTGTGCCAATCTGCCTATTCAGTTCACAAACACAACCGGAGTTTGTCCCGGTTGCACCTATGAGTGGAATTTTGGCGATGGAAGCCCGATTTCTACTTTAACCAATCCGTCACACACATTCACAACAGCAGTAGGAACCGGCAATGCTTCCTTCACCGTTACACTCACCGTGACCGGTGCCAACGGATGTGAAGACAGCTTTTCCACAACCGTCAACGTAAAAAGAGTTCCGGACATCAACCTAACCGATCCTATTTCGTCATTTACGAATTGCTCCGGTGATCCAAGTTTCTCGCTGACCGTTTTTGAGGAAGTTGCCAGCACTGGAGCTACCAGTTTCTCCATCGATTGGGGTGATGGCACACCAGGCTGGTCCGGTGCCGGAGCGCCGGCAGGGCTATCTCACACCTACAATGGTAATGATGTTTTTGAATTGGTCTATACCGCTGCAGGATCCAACGGATGCACTGTTTCTGAAACATATCTTGTATCGAACATCACCAACCCTTCAATTGGAGCCGCAAATCCGGGTGGAACTCAGGGATGCGGTCCGCTCACTATTTGCTTTCCGCTGAACAACTATGATGCGAACCACCAATCGACGACTTATCTCGTGGATTTCGGAGATGGTTCCGCAACGCAGTTGATCAACCACCCACCCCCAACTGAAATTTGTCACGTTTATACTGGTTCTTCTTGTGCAACCAATCCGTCAGGATATACTTTTTCAATAACCGCCACTAACAACTGTGACCAGTCCGTTGCAACCATATTCCCTGTGAAGGTTTATTCTGCGCCAGTGGCTGCATTTACGCCAAATCCTGTGCCCGCCTGTGTGAATTCAACCGTGACTTTTACCAACAACTCCATACCCGGATACAATAATTCATGTGCCCAGACAGGCACTTATGCCTGGAATTTTGGTGATGGATCACCGGTTGTAACTGCAGTGAATCTCAACAGTCAAAGCCATGTTTACACAACCCCGGGAACTTATACTGTTACTTTAACTGCTACCAATGCCTGCGGAAACTCTACTGACTCGCATGACGTTTGCATAGAACCTGCGCCAACGCCGATTTTCACTGTCAACGACAACGATGGCTGCTTCCCCATGGCTCTAATTACGGATAATACGAGTCTCAGTCCGCAAAGCTGCGGAACAGCCACAACATGGATAGTTGATTACAGCGACTTGCCATGCGATCCGGACAATGGAACATACAGCTTCACCAATGGCACCAGCGCAAGCTCATTGGAACCTCAGTTCTCTTTGACGAGCGTCGGCGTCTATACCATCCGACTGCGCATGACGAATTCATGCGGCACATTTGAAGATGCGGAGACGATAACAGTGAATACTATTCCGATTGTAGACGTAACTACTCCGAACAGCGTTTGTATCGGAACTAACGGCACACCATCAGCCACCGTTGATGGCTGCAATTTGCCGGTAACTGCCTACGCCTGGACATTCCCGGGAGGAACTCCGGCAAGCGCCAACACCCTGGCAGCTCCGGCTATCAGCTATTCTGCTGCAAACAATTACACGGTAACACTTACCGCGACAAATGCATGCGGTTCAAGTTCCGATAGCGGAACTATGCAAGTACTGGCCGCCCCTGATGTACAGATAACAGCGACCAACAACGACAATGGAATTTGCAACGGACAAGCTACAATACTCACTGCAACCGGAGCAGGATCCTATACATGGTCTCCATCTTCTTACCTCTCAAATTACTCTGGTACGGGAAACACGGTTCAATCAAATCCAACCGCACCAGTTACTTATACTGTAACAGGAACATCAGGCTCGTGCACGGATACGGGAACTATCAGTCTTTCGATTGACCCCCTTCCAAACGTCTCACCAAGTGGGACTTTTGAAATGTGCGAAGGACAGACAGAACAGTTGGGACTCACAATGACCGGAGGCAGCGGAACTTATACTACATATAGCTGGTCGCCTTCCACTGGCTTGAACAATGCCAACATTGCTAATCCAACTTCGAACATCACATATGATCAAAACTATACGGTAAGTGTTACAGATAACAATGGCTGTATCGGGACCGGCATCGTTCCTGTGAATGTTAATCCTTTGCCGCCCACTTACGCTGGTCCCGACATCAACCTTTGCAATCAGCCAATTGCAACCGCACTTACAGGTCAATCGCCTACAACTGGCGGCACTGGCCCCGGAGGAAGCGGATCTTGGTCCGGAAACAACGTAACCACAGCCGGTGTATTTACCCCGGGTGGTGTAGGTAATGTTACACTGACTTATTGCTTCACCTATGCTTCAACAGGTTGCTCAGCATGTGATGATATGATTGTCACTGTCAGCAATCCGACAGGTGCAAATGCCGGTCCCGATACGACCATTTGTGCAAACGCAAACCCAATTCAACTTCCAGCAGGAACGTGGACAGGTTCACCCAATATCAGCCCTACCGGACTTTACACACCAACCAGTGCCATGGTCGATGATGTAATCGTTACACAGGGCAATGGATCTTGCGCAACCACAGACACAACTGTAGTGACAGTGCTTCCTGTGCCAATTGCGAATGCCGGACAAGATGTGACAATTTGTGCGGGTGAAAGTGTAAATCTATCTGGTACATGTTTGAATTGTCCGAACGGACCTGCATCATTTTGCACATGGACAGGAGGTCCAACAGCGCCGGCACTGAGTTGCAACCCAAGCACAGGACCTTTGTTTGTTACAACTACCTATAACTTAACGCTTGTCGATGTTGAAGGATGTGCGGATCCTGATCAGGTTACCATCTTTGTAAACCCATTACCAAACACAAATGCCGGACCAGATCTGACAGTCTGCAACCAACCCATTGCCACACAAATCAATGGCTCTCCGGCCGGTGGTACATGGAGTGGCGCAGGTGTAACGCCTGCAGGTGCCTTCACACCGACTGGAACGGGTAATGTGACACTTACTTATTGTTACACGGATCCCAATACCGGTTGTGAGTATTGTGATAATATGCTAGTAAATGTGGTTAACCCCACAGTGGCAGATGCAGGCGCAGACATTGAAATTTGTCAGAACCAGCCCATATTCAACATGCCGACAACAACTCCCGGTGGCACCTGGTCTGCAGCGACCGGAGTATCAATTACGGCAGGCGGAGTATTCACACCTTCTGCAGTAGGTGTATATAATATTACTTATACTTTGGGATCAGGCACATGTCTCACTACTGATGTCGTGCAGGTAACTGTGAATGAACTACCCGTCGTTGAGCTTGGAGCGAATGAGATCATCTGCTTAGGTGAGTCAGTTCAGTTGAATGCCGTTATCAATGATGGCCAATCGCCATACAGCATCGACTGGAACTTTGGTGCGTGGTTATCCGACGATGATATCGTAAATCCTATTGCTTCCCCACCTTTCAACGCAACATTTACTGCTACAGTAACTGATCAGAATTTATGTTCTGCTGAAGATGAAGTGACCGTCATAGTCAATGGGCTTCCGATTGTAGAAGCCGGCAGTGATCTTACACTTTGTGATCAGCCGATAGCAGAAGTGCTCTCAGGATTTTCGCCCACAACCAATGGCACAGGCACCTGGTCAGGACCTGGAATTACTGATCCGGCCGGAACATTCATCAGCCCCGGAGTTGGAACATATTGGGTTTATTATGAATTTACCGCAGGCGGTGATGCTTGTGCTAACACGGACTCCATTCAGGTGACCGTTGTTCCACCTGTTATAGCCGACGCGGGTCCCGATGTTTCACTTTGTCTCAACAACGGCCTCTATCAACTTGCCGGATTCAACCCTCCTGCAGGTGGAAGTTGGGATGGTTCCGGAATTGTAGATGTGGTCAATGGCATTATCGATCCTGTTTCTGCCGGCGCCGGCAACTGGACAATTACTATCGAAAATGGCACAGGCACCTGCTACAGTAGTGATGATATGGAATTGGAAGTGATTGCATTGCCGGTAGTAGAATCAGGTCCAGGCGCTATTGTATGCGGTAATGCCGCAATTTTTGATCTTGAAGACTTTATTCCTGCTACAGGTGGCACCTGGGAAGGTCCTGGAATCATCAATGCATCTTTGGGTACATTTGATCCCGGCGCCGGCATAGATGAATATAATATATTCTATTGGTTCGAAGATCCAACCACTGGTTGTCGTGATACTTCAAATACTACGGTGAATGTTTCTCCTGTTCCTGTTGCCAACTTTGGACTTGCAGTTTTAGGCTGCACCAATTCACCGGTTGATTATACCAACCTGAGCGTAGGAGCCACCACGTACAACTGGAACTACGGTAACAATGACGAACTGACTGGCTTTGAACCGAACTATACTTATCCCGCTCCGGTGCAGGGAGTGTTTGATATCACACTGATAGCGGAAAATGCTTTCGGTTGCGCTGACACGGCAAGTAACTCCAGCGAAATAATCAATCCTCCTTCAGCTGATCTCGTTATTGATCCGGCAAGTGGATGCGCACCGCTGGAAGTTGCTTTCGACAATCTGTCCATTGGTCTTTACACAACTTTCAGCTGGGATCTTGATACTTCTACATCGACTGACAGCATACCTGCAAACGTAATTTATGATCAGGGCAATGATGTGGTTTATTATGATATCAGTCTTACGGCTACGAATTTCTGTGGAAGCAACACCGACACTGACGAGATTACAGTATTGCCTCAACCCGTTGCAGGATTTGGAACAAACCTCGATGAAGACTGCAGTCCGTTTGAAGTGCTCTTCAACAATATATCCACTGGATTGCCTGATACATTCGAATGGGATTTTGGAGATGGCACAGGCAGCAACGTGGAAGAACCAACTCAACATATATTTTATGCAGATACTGTTGCTGTTGAATATACTATTTGGCTTTATCTCACCAATGAGTGTGGTTTGGATACCGCGAGTTACAACATTACTGTGCTGCCGAATACAGTAACATCTTTCTTTAACACCAACATAACGGAAGGGTGCGAACCTCTTGAAGTCGAATTCACAGACTACAGTGATGGCGCGAATACGGTGAGTTATAATCTGGGTGACGGAAATCTCACTGGTAACGACAATCCTGCGCATGTGTATGATGAAGGCGTTTATATTATTTATCAATACGCTGATAATGGCTGCAGCTATGACACGTCGTCCATTACAATTGAAGTATATCCATCGCCGGTACTTGACTTTTCTACAAACATCCCGAATATGTGCACCAACAACGAAGTGCAGTTCATTTCGGAATTCGAGAATGCAGTAGAGTTCGATTGGGACTTCGGTGATGGTGGTGGATCGGATCTTTCTTCGCCAACACATGAATACACCGATGGTGGCAATTACATTGTCACTTTCTCTGCCATCAATACCAATGGATGCGAAGCCAGCGTAAGCCACCCATTCAGCGTATTCGATGGGCCGGCTGCTTCTTTCACCGCTCCTGATGCTCTTGGATGCAGCCCCTTCAATTTGTGCTTCTCTAATACAGCCACAGATGGCAATTTTTATAGCTGGGATTTCGGTGATGGTAATACTGCCATTACAGAAGACGCATGCAACACGTTTACCAACATTGGAAATCAGGCAGCGTTATACAATGTATCCCTGATTGTGCAGGATCTTCAATTGTGTGCAGATACATTCACGATGGAGATCATCGTGGCACCGCAACCAATCAGTGCTTTCACATTGAGCGCATTTGAGTCTTGCTATTATCCTCAGGCCGTTACAGCCACCAATATTTCGCAATACGCCAATGGCTTCGAGTGGTTTCTGGATGGCGAAAGCGTGTCTGACCTGACGAATACCAGCTTCGATTTTTCCGCCGAAGGCGAATATCAGATATCATTGCTGGCCACGAATCAGTTTGGCTGCAACGACATCAGCGAGGCAACTTACTCAATCCATCCATTGCCGGTTGCATTGTTCAGCGCCGATCCTACCGAAGGCTGTGTGCCTCTGACAGTTTCGTTCAGTAACGAGAGCACAGGCGCCACCTCATACCTATGGGATCTCGGCAACGGTTCCACTGCATCATCTGATTCTCCTTCGCTGACATATTTTACGCATGGTATTTATGACATAAGCCTGGTTGCCATTTCAGATGAAGGATGTATGGATACCCTGACAATTGCGGATTTTATCAGAGCTTACCGCAATCCAGTCGCAGATTTCTGGATGGACCCAACAGAAACAGATATCTACAGTCCGGAAGTTTGGTTCTATGAGGATTGTTTGTACGCTACCGAATACGACTGGAATTTTGGTGACGGTGCTTCCAGCGTGATGCCCAATGTAGCGCATACTTTTCCTGGACCAGGTACTTGGACAATTACCTTAAGGGTGGAGACCAGCAATGGATGTGAAGATCAGATTCAAAAACAGGTTATTGTGAATGACATATTCAACATTTACGTACCCAATGCATTCACACCTGATGCAGACGGAATCAATGAAGTATTCCTGCCTCGATTAACCGGTATTCCTTTTATGGAAACATATAAGTTCGAGATCTTCGATCGCTGGGGAACCATCATTTTCTCAACCATCGATCCTGAAGAAGCCTGGACCGGTGATGTGGGCGACGGAGAGTATTTCGCCAAAGACGATGCCTACAACTGGCAGATTACCGTGCAGCTGAAAGGTTCAGACAAGGAAAGGGTTTATTCGGGACACGTAATACTGGTGCGATAAGTGTGACTCATTTCAATTAGTCACATAACGATCCATAAGTCGGAATAAACAGCAGCAAATCTGTAACACCGATTATGCCATCGTTGTTGAAGTCACCGGGACAATCATTGTTACAATCGAAATTACAACTTTGATCGTCAAAAGTAGCATTCGGATTATAGTTCAGCGCTTGCGGATAGGTGCACCCGGGAATGCCACATTCTTCGACCTCAATATTCAATGAAGTGGAATTGTTACCACCAGCATTTGAAGCAGACAATGTAATAGTGAAAGTTCCGGCATTTTCGTAACAAATATTCGTTGGATCCTGATCACCGGAAGATGAAGTTGATGCACCTGCGAAACTCCAACTCCAGGAGGTAGGCAGATTCGAAGAGAGATCCAGCAAATCAATACACTCACCTGTGCAGATGACATCATCAGACAAAGCGAACGCAGCAATGGGCGCTTCCGGATCTGTTGTTGGGCAACAAACACCACCCGGAGTCATATTCAAAGAACTCGAAGGCCAGCATCCGTATTGAGAATAGTAAAATCTCAAGTCACCACCGAATTGATCCATAAAATAATCTACGACCTGACTTGCCGTATTACACCCACCCTGCACTCCGCTATCGCAGCTGTATGCACAAACCATACTCGTATAACCGTCCGGATCATTCAGGGTAACGGCAGGCGCAAATAGAATCGAAGTGGCTGCGCCTGACGGAGCATTGATGGTAGTTTCAGATATAATCTGAGCGCAATGGTCATTGTAGCTATTAAATCCGGCATAACGAACTTCGGTAACGTTGGCTGCGAAAGGGCCAGAAATATTGATAGCCGCAGCCTCGTAAGAACAAACACCTATCTTGATGTTCGGTACATTTTGATCAATATTGATATTGAGCGTACCTCCATCATAGTTGGCAAAAATCATAACATTTCCAAATCCGTCGCAATATTGGGACATTACATTGCCTGAAATCAAAACAAGAAATGCGACAAACAGATTATACTTTTTCATGATTACTTTTTGTAAAATTAAGGATTTCGCTCCACTGAATATGAATTATCTACAAGCGTAGAATCGACATAGAACATTAGATCTGTTTCTTCATTGAGATATACAGAAATAAGTTGCAGATCCATGCCGGTCTTTATTGGAAGCCGCTCTCCTGTAAGCCTCCCAGACAACTCCAACGCCTTCTTGACATGGCCGTTGGAAGCAGGAAATGTGTTATTGGTATTCAGATAAGTTGTGAAACAGGACGAAATCATGATGGCATAGACAATGATACTCAGACCAATTGCAATGATTTTCTTTCCGGGCGATTGATACAATTGAACCAATGTCCACCCCAGTAACACAGCTGCATATGGAACAGCAAAACTGGCATACAATGATTGAAATGAAATACAATGTCCCGAACGAATGGCCAAAACGGTTGCAAAGCCGGTCTGTACAAAAACCAGCAGCAAAAGCAGCCTGTATTTCCTCAGTTCTGCCCGATCACTTTTAATCATCCATCCTAGGGTCAGAATCATGATGATCGGAATGAAGACCATGATGCCTATCTCGCGAATCCTCAAACCGAAATTCTGATATCGGTTGCCAAACACCTGAAGCCATACCTGCACCCAACCTGTAACGATATTTTTAGCATTAGCAGGCATGGCGAATGACTTCTGACCCTCCACATAACTGGACGCCTGAGCAGCATATTTAGCATTTTGACTGTCGAGTACTTTCATTCCGTCGAGCCCGCCGTTGATCATCCATGTGAAAAAAACCAGCAAGACCAGCGAGCCTGAAAGAAAATAATGTACGTAGGATTTTGAGGATCTTACCTCCAGGAGGAAGATCAATATATGCGCAAGGAAAACATAGGCAGAAAGGTAATGCGACAGAAGAGCGCAAGAGGCTGCGAAAGCATAAAAAAGATAAGTTCTGAAACTTGCCCTTTCCTTGATGATATTGATAAAAATCGTACTGGCAAGGAGCGTAAAAAAAGTAGTCATCGCGTATGGACGCGCCTGTTGCGCATAAGCAATGAACAAAGGATGGATTGCAGCAATAAATGCTGCAGCAATGGCAATTCTCCTCGAATTAAAAAGTCTTTCCGAAAAGGCATAGACGATAGGTATCAATAGTATACCGAATAACAACGAGAGCATCCTAGCGGAAAAATCAGACGGTCCAAAAACATTCAACCAGTAGTGCAAAATCACATTGTACAACAACCCATTTCCGTTATCGAGAATAGTCGCATCAACAACGGCAGGTAAAGTATTTTGTGACTTCAATTCTAACGTGCTGATATCACCATCCATCACTAAAGAATGGTGAAGACCATTCGCAATCAAAACACTTACGCGCTCATCGTGCCATATGCCATATGCATCAAGCAAAACAAAGCGCAACACCATGCCAATCAACATCACAAACGCAAGCGGTTTTAGTGTTTTGATATCATCCATGCAAAGAAAATAATTAAGCAGGTCTCGTCTCCATTGATGCGAATTTACAAGACATCACTTGAGTTCAATGAGTTATCATATAACAGAATAACTTTTTATTTTTCTGCATACGTTTGTGCATGCGTCAAAAGATTGTTTTAGTTATTGTATCAATCGCTCTGTTGGCCATAGCTATAAAAGATACATGAGGTATAAAATTGAACCTGTGCTTGAATTAACAATTCAACTCTGCGAAGAACAGTTCAGTGAGCACTGAAAATAAGAGCCGGCGTTGGTTTGTGATCAATTTCGTTGTTTATTCTTTGAGCAGACAAATGTTGCGTTTGTAAAAATCGGGGTATTTTGAACCCACCCGAAGCAACAATGAATGAGTTCGGTTGTCTTAATTATCGTAAACTTGTACAATAAGATATTTAGACGTCTTGCTGACCTGCACCAAGAAAATATTATTTTCCCTTGCCCTGCTCATTTCCCTGAGGCTCGGAGCTACGCACGTGGTTGGAGGTGAAATCTATTACACCTATCAGGGCAATGATATCTATGAAGTTACCTTAACAGTATTTCGAGACTGCGGTCCCACCAACACCAACGGCACTGGCTTCGACGATTTTGCTTCTGTGGGTATTTTCAGAACATCGAACGGCACGTTTTACGATATTCTCAACATTGGTTTGTCTCAATTTGATGTTGAAATAGTGCCTATAGAGCTCGAAAATCCGTGTTTCATACTTCCTCCTGACGTTTGCGTGGAAAGAGCAACCTATACCGGACTCGTTGATTTACCGGAACTGCAGGAAGGATACACCCTTGTTTATCAGCGCTGCTGTCGCAATCCTTCTATTGTAAATCTGGATTTTCCCGAAGATCAGGGCGCAACTTTTACAACGCATATCCCCGGACCGGATGAAGTTGAAAACTCCAATTCGTCCGCCAGATTTGACAATTTCCCGCCTGTTGCGCTTTGCCAGAATGCAGAGTTTTTCTTTGATCACGGTGCATCGGATGAAGACGGCGACTCGCTCTCCTATGAATTTTGCTCTCCGCTATTGGGCGGAAACCCTGATAATCCTGCACCAAATCCTCCGCAAGGACCGCCGTTTAATGAGGTGAATTTTGCCGCTCCATTCACATATGACTATCCGGTGGCCAGTAATCCTGTTTTTGCAATCGATCCGGAAAGTGGATTCCTGACCGGTACAGCCACAGAACTGGGTCAATATGTCATCGGCATTTGCGTCAATGAATACCGCGAAGGTGTCCTGATCAACCGCACTAACAGAGATTTCCAGTTTAATGTAACCATCTGTGATCCGAATATCATCGCTTCGGTACCGGAGCAAACTGATTTCTGCACCGGTCTTGCTATCACCTTTGAAAATGAAAGCAACAATGCGACTTCCTTCTATTGGGATTTTGGCGTAGAAGGAAGCGATACAGATACAAGTATTCTATTCAGCCCTACTTTCACTTACCCTGCAGAAGGAGAATACCAGGTCATGCTGGTGGCCAATCCGGGCTGGCCATGCGCAGATACAGCATACACCACATTTACTGCTTTACCTGTGATTAATCCCGAAATCATCTGGGGTGGCTATGAATGTATCAATGAAAATGATTTCTATGACTTTGGAATGAACGGCAATGTTTCCGCGAATGCAACCTATTTCTGGGATTTCGGATCCGGGTCAGTTCCTCCCTCTTCAACTGAGCCCAATCCAACCGGTATCATGATGAACCCCGAAGCTGCCAACATGCAGGTATCTTTGATTGTGCAGGATAATGGTTGCGTAGAGAATGCAAATGCCGAAGTGGACAATCCACCGAATCCAATTGCTTCCGTTGTCGAGCAGGAAACATTCTGCAACGGCTTCATCTACACTTTTGAAAATTCAAGTCAGAACGCTCAAAGCTACCTCTGGAACTTCGATTTACCCGGCAACAGCGACTTTTCTACTGAAGAATCACCGATTTTTGAATTTCCCGCTGGTGATACTTATGATGTGATGCTGGTCGCATCTGCGCCATTCACTTGTCCGGATACCACGATCATACCGTTCGAAATCTTTGGAATAATTGACCCGGAATTTCAGGAATTCGAACCACAATGTCTGCAAGGCAATAGTTTTGATTTCAGCGGAACAGGAGGCACCACTCCTCAGGCAGTTTATAGCTGGAATTTTGGCGCTGACGCCAACCCGTCATCCATTGTGCAGCAAAATCCGCAAAACGTGCAATTCAACACCAGCGGATTTCATACCATCGAACTGACCATCTCTGAAAACGGCTGCTCTGAAACCTATATTGACTCTGTCCAACTGGTTAATCCCACCATTGCTGATTTCGAAGTTGACAATAGCTCGGGCTGTCCCGGACTTTTGGTGCAGCTTTCTGGAAATTCACAATCCGATGTACCCGTATTTTATATCTGGGATTTTGGAGATGGAAATACTTCCTCCCAATCCAGCACAACATATGTCTATGAACAACCGGGCACTTATGATGTCACAGCTACTGCTTTCACTACGTCAGGATGCGCGGACTCAGTTCAAATTACATTTCCTGGTGCAGTAGTTATTTACCCGAATCCTGTTCCGGGATTTACAATCGATCCTCAGGTCATGAGCATTCTGGATGCTGAATCCTATATCAGTGATGCATCAAGCGGCGGCGTAAGTTGTACGTATTTAATGAGCGATGGTGGTGAATCTTCAGATTGCAGTTTTTTATATAGCTGGACAGAATCCGGAACACAGACCATCACCCAATACGTGACCAGCGAATTCGGTTGTACATCGAGTGTTACTGGCACGGTAATCATTGAAGGGTTCACGTTTTATGCGCCAGCCAGCTTCACTCCCAATGGTGATGATCTCAATGATTTTTGGATACCAAAAATGACAGGGATCACCAAATATGAGCTCACCATCTACAATCGCTGGGGTGAGGCAATCTTCAGAACATCAGATAAGGAACAGCCGTGGACCGGACAGATAACAGAAGGCGAATTCTTCGCTCCTGACGGTATATACAACTACATAGTCCTGGTTGATGATCTGCTTTCTCAGCCTCATCAATTCAAAGGTCATATCGTGATGACCCGGTGACGAAAAAAAATTTGGCCATTGTCAAAAACATTCTACATTTGGCTCACTATACTATTTCTAGAATCGAAACTACTATTTGAGCCATGAGTGAAGGATACAAAGAAGACGTGTTTTCAACGTCTGTTCGCGCTGGTAAGAGGACTTACTTCTTCGATGTTAAAGCCACACGCGGAAATGATCTTTTTATGACCATTACTGAAAGTAAAAGAATAGGTCATGAAAATGATGGCCCTGTTCATTACGAAAAACACAAAATATTCCTTTATAAGGAGGACTTTGACGGATTCCTTGATGGACTGCAGAAAGCCATTGATCATATTCGCGATCTGCAAGGGAAAGGAGACTACCGGACCGCGGAAAGCAACCGGAAAACAGCGCGTCCATTCGGCGAAAACGAAGAACTTAGCGAAACTTCCAAAGCACCGGATGATTTTTCTTTTGATGATCTTGAAGGTGATAAACACTGATTTGCCTGTTCAAACTTAAATACATACCAAAGGCCGGAATTCGGCCTTTTTTTATTCCACTAATTTTTGAAAAAAGGAACTTTATATCTAATTCCAAACTCGCTTGGTGGGGGTGCTGACACATTTGCAACGGAACTATCCAAACATGTTGTACAAGGTTTAGAAGATTTCATTGTAGAAGAAATCAAAAGCGCAAGACGAATGCTCCGACAACTTGCAGTAAGTCGCGAACTCAGCCAACTGAATTTCCTGATGCTCAATGAACATACAAGGTCAGGCGAATTACCCGAACTCATTCAACCATTGCTTAAGGGCAAAAACATGGGACTGATCAGCGAAGCCGGACTGCCCTGCGTCGCTGATCCGGGTCATTCTGTTGTTTCGCTCGCTCATGAAAACAACATCAGGGTCATTCCTTTGAGCGGCCCCTCCTCTATCATGATGGCTCTGATGGCAAGTGGCATGAACGGTCAGGAATTCACTTTCAACGGCTACCTGCCCAGAGAAAAGCAGGACAGAATCAAAAAGATAAGGTCAATGGAGCAGCTTGCCTTAAAAGGAAATACGCAGCTTTTTATGGATGCACCATACCGCAACCAGCAATTACTGGATGACCTGCTGGCAACCTGCCGCATGGAAACAAGACTTTGCATTGCCTCGGCAATCACTTGCCCGGAAGAAAAAATCGGAACAAAAGACATCACAGGGTGGCTAATGAGTAGGCCAAAACTCGACAAAATCCCCGTGATGTTCGTTTTGGGTAAATAATCCAATATTGACAGCCATTTTACAAAAAGGCTATTTTCGCCCCACCAAAGAGAAGTTTTGATCAAAACATCCGCCATATTGTTTTTGCTGATTGTAGCATCCGTATTCATGCGGATCTATCACATCGATAACAATGGCCTCAATCAGAATGAAACGCTAACGCTTTGCCGCATCAACGGTATTGCAGCGTCGGTGCAGGGTGAAATAGTCATAGAAAATGAAATACCACCGGTATTCAAACACCAGGATATCAGAAACCTCAAGTCGTTCAGGAAGGTAGTCGAATCAACCATCGATGACAGCGGCAATGCCATTGGTTACAATCTGTTGCTGTCGTGGTGGACCAGAATATTTGGAGATACCAATACATCCATGCGCATGATGTCGCTGCTATTCGGCATACTTACGGTAGTTCTGGGGTATTACTTCTGCAGGCAGCTATACAATGAGCGAACGGCGAATTTTGCAGGACTGCTGTTGTGCCTTCACCCCGTGCTGGTGGAATATGGACATCTTGCACGGGCATATGTACCGGCGACCTTTTTTATACTTCTTTCTACCTACTCCATTTACCAGGTTTCCGTCACAAAAAGGCATACATGGCTCCACATTCCGCTGTATGTGATTGTGCTCAACATTGCGCTGCTTTTCCATTATGTAACCATATACGTTTTTATCAGCCACATTTTGCTGGTTGCCATTTTTCACAGTCACCGCAAAGCTCTTGTTCAATATGCGGTCATGTCGGTTGTTGGTTTTGGTTTGTTCTCGATTTGGCTTTTCAATGGCGGACTGGAAGGTAAAAAACCGATCAATATCGAGCGATCCATGTGGCTTCAGAATCTTCCTGTCAACGATGAAGATCCATCTCTTGTAATTTCTACTTCAGATGCAATGTACGATTTAGGTATGAACTGGGTGCGCATCTTTGGCAATGATCTTGAGCCATTGCACAAAGGCAATTTTGCATTTTTACTTATGCTTCTTTTGCCGGGAGTTGCGTTGTTTTTTGTATTCAGAAAAGTGCGAAAATCCGAATACTTCAGACCGGTAATGTTCGCCACCTTTCCCTTTTTGCTGTATTCAATATTCATACTTACCATGACATGGCGCACCGGCCATAGCATTCCGTTCGATATCAGCTATAGCATTTTTGTCATGCCTTTTGCGTGTCTGTTGCTGGCTTTCGGAATTGACAGAATGATTGAATACAACAGCATTGCCGCAGCAACAGCATATACCCTGCTATCCATTACAGTTGCGATTATGGTTGCAGGATTTTTTCCGGGTTTGCTTCGACACGATTCCAAATCAGGTAGTGACGGTTTTACTTATCACAACGCAGTCCAGTTTATTGAACTCAACGCAGCACCGAATGACACACTCGTGTTTCAAAACAAAAAAGATGCGCTCTTCACCAATTTTTATATGAATAAAAAAGCGGAGTGGACTCAAAAAATTGATCCTTACTCCGCTATGAATGAAGTAGTAGTGCGCAATGGCCAAACAAAAAGCAGTTACGAACTTGGTGAGTCAAGGTACTAGTCGTACTTAGGCTTCTTATCGCGCTTTTCCGCTCTTTTTTCGTCCTTGGTCTTCAATGACTTCTTCTTTACTTCTTTCTTTTGATCTTTTGATTTTGACATAATGAAGTATATTTTGAGTTCCACAAATCTATACAAAACATGCTTTCTTTACACCCCATGAATGTCAATTTGCATCATTCCTGGAAGGTTCAGCTTTCCCACGAATTTGAAAAGCCATATTTCAAATCGCTTGCTGAATTTGTGCGATTGGAATACCAAAATGGCATCTGCTTTCCTCCCGGCAAACTCATTTTTAGTGCCTTTGATCATTGCCACTTCGACAATCTTAAGGTTGTAATTCTGGGGCAGGATCCTTACCATGGCCCTGGACAAGCAAATGGATTGTGTTTTTCTGTGAACGAAAATGTGCAAATACCTCCATCACTTCAAAACATATTTAAGGAGATTCAGTCCGATCTTGGTTTGCCAAAGCCAGGGAATGGCGATCTCACCCGCTGGGCAGATCAGGGGGTGTTGTTGCTCAATGCTACTCTTTCTGTTCGGGCGCATCAGGCTGGCTCTCATCAGAAAAAAGGATGGGAAGTTTTCACAGATGCTGTGATCCGAATTGTCAGTGATCACAAAGAACATGCAGTGTTTCTGCTATGGGGCAATTATGCGAGAAAAAAATCTGTGCTCATAGACAAGCATAAACACCTTATTCTCGAATCCGCGCATCCTTCGCCACTTTCGGCATATCAGGGCTTTTTGGGCAACAGGCATTTTTCGAAATCGAATGAATATCTCAAAGCACACCACATTCAGCCAATACAATGGTAGGTCGCAAGAATAAATTCAGAATGGCATGAGGATATTCAACCACTCAACAAAAAAACAATCAGGTTAAATAGTAACTTCGCTTTATGGACGGCCAATCAAAATCGCGCAGCGAACTTCAGGCGATTCAAAAAATCCGCAAGCATTCAGCGGAGTTCAATGCGCAGGAACTTCTGAATGGATTGCTGCAAGGCAATACAACAGAACTTGCTCAGGCCATTACACTTTCTGAAAGTCAAAAGCCTGATGACATGCAAGCAGCTTCCGAACTTCTTGAGCAAGCCTTGCCTCATACTGGAAGGGCTCTGCGCGTTGGTATCACCGGAGTACCAGGTGTCGGTAAAAGCACCTTCATTGATGCGTTCGGATCCTATATAACCGCTATCGGAAAAAAAGTGGCCGTCCTGGCCATCGATCCGACCAGTCAGATATCACACGGCAGTATTCTGGGTGATAAAACCCGCATGGAAAAATTGTCGATGGATAAAAATGCTTTCATCAGACCATCCCCTTCGGCGCTGTCACTTGGTGGCGTAGCTCGAAAGACTCGCGAAGCAATAATTCTGTGTGAAGCGGCGGGCTTCGATGTAATACTTGTCGAAACTGTTGGCGTTGGTCAAAGCGAAACCGCTGTTCATGCCATGACAGATTTTTTCCTGTTACTGATGCTCTCTGGCGCGGGAGATCAATTACAAGGCATCAAACGCGGAATCATGGAAATGTGCGATGGCATGCTTATAACCAAGGCAGACGGCGATAACCTTAAAAAAGCCAACTATGCCAAAGCTGAATATGGAAGTGCGCTTCATCTTTTCCCCGCCCGCTCTGACAATTGGACTACCGGAGTAGAAGTTTGTTCAGCTGTTGAAGGCACGGGAATACAAGAAGCGTGGAAAATGATCGAGTCTTACGAAACATGGATGAAAGAAAGAAACCTGTTTTTACGCAAAAGACATGATCAGGACATTGCCTGGATGCACGATACTATCAAATCGCACCTTCAGGAATCTTTTTACAGAATGCCCAAAGTACGAGAACTGATGAGCGAACAGGAACAAATGATCAGGGAGAATAAAACTACACCATTCAAGGCTGCGGAACTCCTGCTGAAGGAAGCAAAAATAAACTCATGAAAAATGCATCCTGATCGCCGATCAGCACATTGTACACTTTAAATGATGATTGATCAATTTTGTTTTTTCTCCATCATCTTGTTCATTCCCATCATCTGCTTCATCACTTTTTCCATGCCATCAGGGGAGCCATCCAAAAAGATGATGTTGCCTTTTCCATATTCAGCAAAATTTTTGATGGCTTCTGTCCACATGCTGAACATAATGACCGAAGTATCGAGATTAGCTTGTTGCATTTCACGTGCGGCATTCTGCATACCGCGGGCAACTTCCTCACGGAATAATGCAACGCCCTGACCTCTCATTTGGGCAGCTTCCCGTTCTGCCTGGGCAGCAATTTTAATAGCATTACCTTCGGCTTCCGCAGCTTTGGTTTTGGTAATGAGCAATGCCTGTCCTTCATTTTCAGCTGCAGCTTTCAGGTTACTTGAAGCAACAACCTGAGCCATGGATTTGATAATTGCCTCATCAAACGTGATGTCGTTGATCTGCAAATCCTGCAAATGATAGCCCCATTCTTCTAATCTGTTGTCGATTTCTGCCTTCACGTGCTCAACTATTTCGTTGCGAAGTCCTAATACTTCTGCTTGTCTTTTGGTCGCTACAAATGCACGGATGGTTCCTTCAATAGTGCGCACAAGTGTCTGCATGAGGCTTCGCTCGTCGATAAACTTGAATGCCACGCGTTTAATGACCTCTTCTTCCCCGTTCATTACAGAGTAAAGCAACATGGATTTGAAATACACGTTGGCCTGGTCGAATGTAACCGCCTGAAATTCCATTTCAACAGAACGGTTTTGTGTGCTGATTTTTTTGAAAACGACCTCTATAAAAGGAATTCGAACGTTTAGTCCTGGAGACATCACTCTCCTGTATTTACCGAAGACGGTCACA
>JBEIHH010000043.1:0-24468 GCA_040381475.1 Crocinitomicaceae bacterium
CTGATTTCACAAGGGCTGTACGCGGTGGAACAGGTCATGCGAAAGCTGCCGGAAATTATGGTGCTTCACTTTTTCCAACCCAGATGGCTAAAGATGCCGGCTATGATCAGTTGTTATGGACTGATGCCCAATCGCATGAATATTTTGAAGAGAGTGGAACCATGAATGTCATGTTTCTCAGCGGTAATACAGTGCTTTCTCCGGCACTCAGTGACTCTATTCTGGATGGTGTGACCCGAAACAGCGTGCTTCAGGTTGCACGTGATTGGGGTTATAATGTGGAGGAAAGAAAAGTTGCGGTTAAGGAAATTATAGATTTGCTCAAAACAGGCAAACTCGATGGTGCATTTGGCGTCGGAACAGCTGCTACAATTGCTCCAATTTGTCTGATTCACCATGAAGGCACAGATTACAGACTACCCAATGATGATTCTTCTGATTTCTCAAATAAAGTAAGCAACTACCTTGACAATCTGAAACGAGGAGCGATAGCTGATCCGCATAAATGGAATTATAAAGTGGTATAATCGGATTGGTAGTAATGAAAAAGCCCTCCGCTATGCGAAGGGATTTTCAGATGTCTTTAGTTTATCAGTTGAAGTTTATTATATCGTCATCCAGGGAGGAAGAATGTTGCTTCGCCTGGCATGGATCAGCAGTTGATTGTAATTCTGCTGGAGTTGTTGGTAGTAATTGGGAAACATCGATTTTACTCTCGACATTTTGAACTGCATCGATGCAAGTGTTTGCATGAGGTCTGCAATTTGCGTGTGATGCGCCGCGGTCATTTCATTTTTCGACATGTTTAAAGATTTGGTTATACCGGCTATTACGCTGGCTCTGTTATCAGGGTTTCAGTTTTTTTCAATTATTTTATAAATCGCTGAAACGCGAAACAAAATCATCCCTCTTTTTCTTGTTATTGACAAACAGATAAGTGAACTTGGACTTGCCTTCATCGAATTTTCGCTTGTCTTCTTTTACCTCTGAAAGTATTCCAGCGAATTCCTTGTCACTACTGAGAATATTCATAATTCCGATTTTGTATTCGAAGTAATACCATGTTGCAGGATCAAGCTCCAGATAGATTCTTATGACATCAGCACCTCGCTTCTTTTCGATTTCAATTTTGCCTTTTACATATTTGAACAGTTGCTTTTTGTCCATGCTGGCAATACCAATGAGTCCGACACTCTGAAATGTCTCATCCACTGCATTCCAGATAAATTTAACGTCTGCCAGATATAGAGTACTTTGCAATTCTTCCGGCACTTTTTTCAATTGACCGCCCAAACCCAACTCTGAAATGAGTTTATCTGACTTTTCAGTGCCAAGTAATTCTATGAGGCTCTTTTCATATTTAGTCTTAGCTATGTCCACAGGTTGAAGATTGGGCCACTGCTCAATCTGCTCATACATGCGTTTCAGGGCACCGTCGTCTATGGGGAATTTGATCAGTGCCGCACCGTTGGCGTTGACTTCATTTCCCTGCGTTTTGAACTTGGTGTCTCCCACTGTGACGAGTTTCATCACACCATAGTCAACATTGAAATCCAACTTGCCGTCTCCGGTTAGTTCGCAATTGGTTGTGTTTAGAACAAGCAGATTTCCGGCAAGTTTTGGTTGTCTGATTTTTTCTTTGGAACCAATCATGTAGCGTGAGGTTGCTTTATCATGATAAAGAAAACCGGTTGCTTGCAACAACCCCTGATCTTCTCTCTCACGGATATCGCTGAGGAATGCCGGATATACATCCAAAGGTGAGTCACCTGTAATCATCACGCCAATTCCAAGTTTGGTCATTTCCATGTCCCGAAGAGTCGAGTCCACTGGGATGAAGATTTCGTCAGGATTAATTTCAGACCGGAATTTGAAATAAGTTCTTGGCATCAGCTCGCAATTGTGCAGAATGCGCACCCCACCATCAAAAGTCAAGTATTTATTGCTGGCCCTTAATTCAAAATCACCATAATATTCATAAGCAGGCGACAGGAAGAATTGTGCATCTTCCGGTATTTTTCCGTGCCCGACAGTCTGATAAGATGTATCCACCCGGATTTCGTCCAGATGAATGATCTGTTCTTTTTTGGTTTCATCTAAGTATGCTATGTCACCGGTTCCTGAATATGCTTTGCGGCCCTTTATTCTCAGGTCTGCGTTGAACATCTTGTGATACTGGGTGACATAATTGCTCAGAATTTGTGCCTTCTTCAAAGGCTGCATGTCAGCGAATTTATCGATGACCACTTTGCCACTGTCAGGCGTGATCTTGGAATCTGCTACAATGATGTATTGAATTTTTGAGCAGGTTATACGGCTTTTTTTTAGGTCATATTTTGCTTTGGATGAAAGGAAGTTAAGAGAATCCTGACCTTCAGCAACTGAATAGAAATTCGATTTCTTCATTTCATCGCTTGTGTCTATGACAAGGTCATCAGCAGCCTTTCTCGATGATGAGAGATCAAGTTCATCTCGATCCATAAACCAGGTAAATTGGTCCATGTAGCAGATATACTGATTCGCTGGGAAGTCAATTTTTGTTTCGCCGCTGTTACTTTTGAATAGGCCTTGTCGTTTATCAAAATCAACATTGGCATTCACGTTGTCGGTTTTAAATGCAAGACCAAGTCCTTCGCTTTCACCCATACCTGCTAACTGGAATGAAGCGGTGTCAGCGAGGATTTTCCTGCGTGTATATTTAAATTCACTAGATGTCAAAGTGGCACCGCTGAACATCATGGCCCCTTCGCCACTCATGCCTGAAGGTTTCAGATGCAGTGTTCCGCTGAGATTAGCTTCTTTTTCGAAGAAGTCAATAGCTTTGCCTTTGCTGGTAATATCCAATTGATCTGCTTTTGGATAAAACGCAAGCTCGGTGGTGTCGCTTACAGCTTTAGGAACTTCAGTTTTGCCGCTTTGTTCTTTGTTGTTGTATGCATGAGTTTGACCGAGCATAGAGTCTGGCAGAAATAAAAACTCTTCCGATGACGCAAATGAGGTGAGATAAGTGAAATCACCGGCGCCCTTTAAGCCGGAATAGTCAAGTTTGAGGTCGGCAACAACTTTTGCTTTGCCGCCATATCCGGGTAATCCTGTTTCACCAGTTTTTTTTCTAAAGCCAAGTGAATTGTCTTCCATAAGCACCAGTGGCTCCTCGATGTCAGGAAATATGCCACCGCTGACAAGGGTGCCATTGAATTTCAAGTCCTTTTTTGAGAAGTTGTCAAGTGAATCAATCGTGAAAGGTTGAACCTGGTAGTAGAATTTGTCTTTGTTATAGACTCCTTTTTGAATCGTGGGATCGCTCCAGTATACATAAGAAGTTTTAGTACAGGTAAAAATTGGATATTCTGGATAGTATGGACTATGGAACCCGCCTTTATTGGTTGGAGCATCTACCTTAATGTATCCTGCAAGGTCGCGTAGTACACTTTTTACTCTTGATTTCAGTGGTCTGCCCATTTCATCCAATCCTAAACTTTCATCTTCCACGTAAATGCGGCAGCTGTCAACCTTCAGCAAGTCGAGCTGAAAAATGTTATAGTTAAAGAAATAATCACTTCCCGAAAATTCAAAGTTTCCTGCAAATACTCGTCCTCCAAACGAGAAATCACGATTTTTCTTGACGATGAGTTCCTTATTCAAAGGCAAAATGCTCACCTTCTGTGAATCGCTCAGTTGGAAATTTTCAACTCCTTTGAGCATCAAATCATAATTGAGCAAGCTCAATTGCGCATTGTGACCTGAAGCCACATCTGTACTGAACTGGATTACATCATAGTCACGTTTTCCGATATTGTTTTCTATAAACCAATACAGTTTTGGCTGAACCTTAACAAGGTGTGTGTTGATGTTGTATTTAATAAAACCTTTGTTATTTAAATCGATCAGCATCGGATGTATTTGCTCTTCGCTGTAGTGATGGAAAATCGCAAGATCTTTGGCATAAAATTCCAGCGTTTTCATTTTGCCGGCGTACTCCTTGATTTCAAACAAAGGGTGATTGAATGACAGGCCCATCATCGAATCATATCTTTTCTTTTTAAAATAGTTCGTTGATTCAAATGCAGCATAGTGCTGAACACTTCCGTCAAGAGCTCCCATCTTCATGAGTGGGTCATCAATGTTCCAGTAAAGGGCCTCGAAGTACATGTCGATGTTGTGATAAGTGTTGTGAAAAGCGGCCTTGGACAATCCTTCTTCACTCCTGAGCAAAATGAGCATTCTGGATTTGCGGTCAAATGAAAGATTGACATCAGGATGTGTAATGCTGTCTTTCTCGATCAGAAATAACACACCACAATTCGTTGATTTTATACGTTCAGGTTTGATATCGAATTCGAGGCTTTGTGCAATCAGAAATTTTTTCGAGTCGCGATAAAAAGTGAGCATTGCGGGTTCTTCGATGGAACCACTTCCAAGAAGTTTGGTTCCCGCCATGGTGAAACCGCCATCGTAATCAACGCCTTTTACAATATTTTGAATTTGAAGTCGCTTGAAGTATGATTCGAAACGGGGAAACGAAGCATTGTCTGCTGATTTGTCAGCAAGAATTTTATCTGTCAGTCTTCCCTTCAACGGCTTTTCAAAAAACTCGGTATAAAATGTTACGCTGTCAACATTGTAAGTGCTGCCCTTGAGTCGGATATTAAAAGCTTCAAATTCCGCATAAGTTTTTGACGGATCAAATCCTGCACGCTCCCAGGTAACTCTTCCTTTGTCACCATAAAACCGGGCTTCTCCCGGAAAATAAATACCACTCGAATTGCTTATGACACTGCTGTCACCTTTGCTGTAGCATTTGATGGTTAAATCCGGAAACAGAATTGATGGCACGGAATCGTATTCTATTGTGTAGTTGTTACTGGAGCTTATCCACCTTACTGTTTCGGTACCGTAGAATGTTCGGTCAGTATAAAGGCCCAGCATAGATTCTATAAAAGTCGCCAGATATTTTTTGTTTTTCTTATCTCCAAACAATTTATTTAACGCCGCGTGATACTCCATAAGATCTTTGTCTGTTTTTCCTGACTGAGGGAATACCATGAGCAAGGTCACATAGTCGCGTATTTCCGGAAGAACTTTTACTCTTGCTTTCAAAAAACCATCCATGGTTTCATAGATCATGTCTTTTTGCGTGGAGCTGAATGTTGGTGATTCTATCCAGATCTTGGAGAATTCCTTATCAATAAATTCTTTACCAGAACCTTTGCGGCTTATTTCGAAGAGTTCGGTTAACTCATCGATAAAGGCTTCATCCTCCCTGGTGAATTTTTCAAGTTTCTGCGCACTGAGCCCCAATGAACCCAAAATAAAGATCAGCGTGAAAAGTAATTTTCTCTTCATGGATATATAACAAGTTTTACCGCTAAAAATTATGCCTGATTTTTTTTGATCCTTACCTAATGCAGATTCACTTTGGTATGGATAGTCAGGATGATTTCCTTTAGGTATATACAATCCTAAAGATATTTCGCTTTCACTGCGATGCAGATGCTTAAAGTTTTCAAAACGCTTATAGGGACAACGATTAAATAAAAAAAGGCTGCAAGAAGCAGCCTTTTAATTTGTTTAGGTAATTGAGTCAGTCAGACATGACCGCATTGCTTTAGCCAGTCTCTTAATCGCACTCTGTCGTCCGCCAAGAGTTGTCGCATCGCTTTGCGCAGCTCTTTTCGAAAAAGCATCGTGTCAAATGTCACATTGCCCAGTACAGCCTTGTAATACTCCAGCATAAATATTCAAAGTTAGGTTAGGTACATCTTTTAGGGATGTTGTAAATAACTCATGCCTAACTAGTCGGTTCAGGGCATCCCGACAGTCTAAAGATAAAGGAGATAATTGTTTCAATATGCCTTTGTAACGGGCAATCCCGGAGAAAGGTTACCACGAAGTGAAAAATGAATACAAAAAGAAAGCCCCCGAACGTTTCCGGGGGCGATTCTTTTAACCTTAACCAAAATTTCTGGAATTAACCAAAACCAAATCTTACCTAGAATTGTAAGATGTAAAGTGAAATTCAATCTTCATGCCATTATCTTGTCTGATCAGGCTAAAGATGCAAAAACGTGTTAAAACCGTATCATGAATACCGGCATTGTAATTTACCTTACTTATAAAATACATGAATAGGTAGAACACCCTCATGCCAGATGCAATAATTTTTTCTGCTTAAATTGCAGGACGAGCAGATGGCAATTCAACACGATATACTCAAGAAGTACTGGGGGTATGATCAATTCCGATCGAAGCAGGAGGAAATTGTCAGTGCACTAATTTCCGGTATGGATACCCTGGCATTGTTGCCGACGGGAGGAGGCAAATCAATCTGTTTTCAGGTACCTGCTCTTTGTCTCGAAGGAATTTGCATCGTAATTTCTCCTCTCGTGGCCCTGATGAATGATCAGGTAGATAATCTCAAAAAACGCGGAATACATGCATCGCTCGTGAATTCTTCCATGAAAATGAGCGAGATAGACCGTGTTCTGGATAACTGTATTTATGGTGATATCAAATTCCTTTATATCTCGCCGGAAAGGCTGAAGAATGAACTCTTCATCGAACGTTTCAGGAAAATGAAAGTTTCCATGCTCGCCGTTGATGAAGCACATTGTATCAGTCAATGGGGATATGATTTCAGACCTCATTATCTGAAGATCGCAGAAATCCGCCTTCTCAAGCCTGATGTGCCTGTTCTCGCACTAACAGCAAGCGCTACACCGGCGGTTGTTGCTGATATTCAGGATAAACTTGGTTTTAAAAGCCATCACGTCATTGGAATCAGTTTTGCAAGGCCCAATCTTTCCTACAATGTCAGTTATCAGGAAGACAAGGACAAAAAGATTGCGGAAATCTGTAATAAAATGCAGGGATGCGGCATCGTGTATTGCGGCACAAGAAGAAGAACGAAGGAAATCGCATTGTTGCTAACCAAAGCAGGTATTTCAGCCGAAATTTATCACGCAGGATTAACTATAGAAGAACGCGATAAGGCATTCAGGAAGTGGATGGGAAATCAGGTGCGGGTTATATGTGCAACCAATGCGTTTGGCATGGGTATAGACAAACCTGATGTAAGATTTGTTGTTCATGCAGATATGCCTGCACAGCCCGAAGCTTATTTTCAGGAAGCTGGGAGAGGTGGGAGAGATGGACACACTGCTTATGCCGTTTTGATCTGGAATCAAGGTGATTTGGTAAAAATGAATCAGCTGGTTACCGCCAAATACCCGTCAAAAGAATTTCTTCGAAAGGTTTACAAGTGTATTGGAAATTACCTTCAGCTTGCGCCTGGTTGCGGAAAGGACCTGAGCTATCCTTTTGATATCAGTGCTTTTGTCAATGCTTTTGATCTGAACCCGACAGATGTCTCGGCTGCGCTGCATCTGCTTGAACTGGCAGGATATGTTTCGCTCAATGAGGTTGCATTTATGCCTTCAAGAATTCTTGTCAAAGTGAATAAGCAGGATCTTTATAGCTTTCAGGTGGTCAATCCGGCGTTCGATGTTTTCATTCGCACTTTGCTTCGCATGTATGGCGGGTTGTTTGAAAATTAAGTCAACGTACGTGAGTCTGAAATAGCTGCTGCATTAAAGCTTCATATTTCACAGGTTGTTCAGCGCCTCGATATTCTGAATGGTAATGGAATTCTAGAGTATCAGCCAAGAACCGATATCCCGCAACTCACTTTTCTGACCGGACGGATGCATGAGGATCATCTTATTTTTAGTCAGGAAGTCTATGAAAACCGCAAAAGGAGTGATGTCGACAGATCTGCTGCCATGGAGCGTTATGTTATCCGAGCAAGATGCCGCAGTGTTCAACTCCTTGAATATTTCGGTGAAAGATTTCCGGAACCATGCGGTCATTGCGATGTGTGCCGCGAATCGAAAAAACACGGATTGATTCCGGGTGAAATCGAAGATATGCAGCGCGCCATAGATCAACTGGTGTTGATGCATGAGGTCACTCTGGAAGAGTTACCGGAAAGACTTACACATTTTAATCGCCATCATCTTCTGGAGTTTGTCCGGTGGAAGATCGACAAAGGTGAACTTGTGCTTACAGATAAACTTGTATTGGCGCTGCCCGATATGGAATAGTTTTGCCGGGTCTATGAATGCAAAACCAAGGATTGTTTTAAAGCCCGGAAAGGAAAACTCATTGAAGAGATTTCATCCATGGGTGTTTTCAGGTGCTATTCTCCGTGCAGAAGGTGAGCCCCATGAAGGTGATATAGTTGAAGTTGTAGATTCAGCAGGTAAATATCTCGGTACAGGTCATTGTGCCGATGGGTCTATTGCCGTCCGTATTTTTTCCTTTGACGGATATGACGGTGAGGAGCTGTTTTGGTTCAATAAAATTCAGGCAGCATTCAATCTCAGAAAGAGGTTAGGATTAACTGATCGCCCGGATAGTAACATCTATCGTTTGGTGCATGCGGAAGGTGACGGCCTTCCCGGGCTCATCATTGATGTTTATGATTCTACGGCAGTCATTCAGGCTCATAGTGTTGGTATGTTCGAGCAAAGACATGTCATTGCAAAAGCACTGATGCAGGTATACGGTGACCGTTTGAAGGCAATTTACGATCGCGGTGAAAACAAGGTCAGCGGCAAGAATGAACAGATTTCAGACGGCTCTTATCTCTTGGGTAAAAAAGAAAATGACATATGTCTTGAACACTCCTGCAAGTTTAAGGTTGATTGGGAAAGCGGACAGAAGACAGGATATTTTATTGATCAGCGAGAGAACCGGAAGCTGCTTGCTGAATACTCAGCAGGGAGAAAGGTTCTCAATACATTTTGTTACACGGGTGGTTTCTCAGTTTATGCGCTGCGCTCAGGCGCCACACTGGTGCATAGTCTCGACAGCAGTCAGAAAGCACTTGAACTTGCTGAGGAAAATGTATTAATCAATGGTTTTGACAAAACGCGGCATGATGTTATCAAGGCCGATGCTGTTGAATACATGAAGAATATTCGAGAAGATTATGATCTGATCGTACTCGACCCGCCTGCATTTGCCAAGCATCTTAGCGCAAGGCACAAGGCTGTTCAGGGCTATATACGCATCAATGAGGCGGCCATCAGACAAATCAAACCAGGCGGAATTATTTTCACTTTCTCCTGCTCGCAGGTAATAGACAAAAAACTTTTTCACGACTCTGTCATGGCAGCATCTATCAATGCACGCCGCAAAGTGAGAATTTTAAATCAAATGCATCAACCTGCTGATCATCCCGTGAGCATTTTTCACCCCGAAGGTGAATACCTTAAAGGATTGGTAATTGAAGTTCAGTAACCTCAGAATTTCACGGTAGGAGCTTTTGAACTTGATTCGTTCTCCAGAAAAAATTGGCCTTTTTCAATATTGAACATTGACGCAACCAGGTTGTTGGGAAATACAACAATGGAAGTATTTAACTGCTGAACTGAAATGTTGTAGCTCTGACGCTGGTTGGCTATTTCACTTTCAATGACTGAAAGTTGACTTTGTAAAGCTTCGAAATTTTTATCGGCCTTCAGATTAGGATATTGCTCAGCCACAGCTACAACGTTGGCTAGTGCTTGCCTAAGCGCCGGTTCATTGTGCATGATGTCGGATGGTAGATTGGATTTGGAGCCACTTGAACGCAATCTGGCAATTTCATTGAAAGTGTTTTGTTCATGTTGGGCATATCCCTTGACAGTTTCTACAAGTGAAGGAATGAGGTCATTGCGTTTTTGAAGCAATGCACCTATACTGCTCCATCGCTCTTCGATGCTAACTTTTTTCCTTTGCAGGCTGTTGAAGATGACAATAGTAAGTATTACCGGTGCGAAAACTATTGCAAGGAATAGGAGTAAATAAGGCATGCAGAATGATCTTTGCCTCAAAGTTATTCGCAATTATCCTGCGATATATAAAATAGATCTCAAAAAATGTTACAACCTTACTCTCCTGAAATTCGATTTGCTGATATTGATGCCATGGGGCATGTCAATAATGCTGTGTATCTGAGCTACTTCGAACAAGCACGGATTCATTTCTTTTCCCAAATTATCAACTCTCAATGGGACTGGAACAGGCAAGGAATTCTTGTTGCCAAAAATGAAATCACCTACAAATTGCCCATTTTACTAAATGATTCGATCTCCATTCATATCAATTGTTCGCACATCGGGAGCAAGAGTTTTACCTTGACATACGTAATCACAAGAGGAGAGGAAATTTGCACAACCGGTAGTTCGGTTTTGGTATGTTTTGATCATTTGAAGTCAGGTTCAATGCCGATTCCAGAACTTTGGCGTGAACAACTCGTTCTCTTGAAATCTACTGTATCTCAATCAGAAGAAGAGAGTTAGGAGCCATGTTGATTTTATCACTTACCGAAATTTTCTTTCCTGTCATGATATCCAAACCTGCTAGCCTGCCTTTGAGGCATTCCTGAAATCTTTGCATTTGAATGTCCTTGCTTATGTCATTCCCATTGTAAATACACATAAGCATCTTCTCCGGGCCGATCCGAAAGTATACATAGCTGTCGTCTTCAGGCACAAATTGTTTGAGTGCAGCTTCGCCTATCCAGGGATTTGATTTTCGCCATTGCCCAAGTTTTTTGCAGAACTCAAAGGCTTCATTTTCCTTTTCACTCCTGCCTGATGATGAGAATTTATTGATTGTGTCTTCAGCCCAGCCACCCGGAAAATCTTCTCTCACTTTGGCATCGGGATCAGCGTAGTTTTTCATCAGTATTTCTGTACCGTAGTATATCGATGGAATTCCGCGAAGCGTATAAAGCATGGCAAGTCCCATTTTGTAATTGTCGATATTCTCATTCATCATACTGAAAAAACGGCTGAGATCATGGTTGTCCAGAAATGTCACCAGCATTTCGGGATGTTTATAGACAACATCATGCGCAAGTGTCAGTTCTATTCTTCTAAAACCTTCTTCCCACCCGAATTTTTCTGTCAGCCCTTTGTTGATCGCATAATAAAGTTGAAAATCTGTTACGCCATGAAGTGATGAACTGTAAGACCGGTTAAAAGAAATCTCTTCTGTGAACCATGCTTGTACCGGGGTTCCCTGTACCCATGTTTCCCCGAACAATACAAAATCAGGATATTCTTTGCGCACCATTTCATTCAGTTTTTTCATGAAAAGCTGATCGGGATACGCATAAGTATCGATGCGAAATGCGTCAATGCCCGCATATTCAATCCACCAGATTGAATTTTGAATGAGGTATTTCGACAGGGACTCATTTTGTTGGTTGAGGTCCGGCATGTGTTTGTCGAACCAGGCATCTGTCATGATTTTCTTATCTATATCCGAAGCGTATGGATCCATCAGAACTTCTGCCCGGTAACTTGTTCTTGTATACTCAGGGAACCAATGGACCCAGCTGCTGTCCGGCAGATCCCTGAACATCCAGTTTTCATTTCCCCAGTGGTTGTATACTATGTCCCAAATAATTTTGATATTGTTCTTGTGACATTTTTTTACCAGTTCGCGGTATTGCTCATTCGTGCCGAACCTTGGATCTATTTTGTACAGGTCAGTTGCGGCGTAGCCATGATAGCTCTCATAAGGCTGGTCATTTTCAAGCACTGGATTGATCCACAATGCTGTGGTACCCAACTCAACGAAATAATCCAGGTGATCACTGATTCCCCTCAGATCCCCTCCATGCCGGCTTTTGAGACCCTTTCTGTCCACAGGACTATCCTTTAGTCCTGCAACATTGTCATTCGAAGGATCGCCATTCGCGAAACGGTCCGGAAAAACAAGATAAACCAGATCGGATGGATTAATTCCCTGAGCGCCTATGTCGTTGCGTCTTCCCAAAATGGGGTATTGGTATTCGAATTTCTTTTTTTTTGGTCCGGTGAATTGAAAGGTGAGAAAACCAGGTTGCTGAGAGTCTGAGATGATGACATCGGCGAAAATGTAGTTGCGGTTCGGAGGATTTGTTATTGCAACAATCTTAGAGTTAGGGTTTTCTAAGGCAATTTTGTATTGCTGAATGTCTGTTCCGTGAAATACAAGCTGCACGGTGTCAGATGACATGCCAGCCCACCAGTTTGGCGGGTCAACCCTGTCCAATGGATAGATGGGTTTCTTTTTTTCGGCGAAAAGATGAAAAGGAAGAGTCAGGATGAATACCAGTGTATAGAAGGAGGTTGAAGAAAATTTCATTTCAATGTGAAATAAGAGTATTTGTTTATTCAGAAAATACATACATTTGACAATGTGTTAAAAGTACACGAAGTAAAACCAAACAATTAATTAGCTATGAAAAAAATTTACATGAGTTGTATTGCGCTGTTCATATCGCTTGCCTTTTCTGCCCAGGTAGCGGTTACATTCAGTGTAGACATGAATCCTTATGACCCTACGACAACTGCGCTATTCCTTGCGGGTAATTTCAATGAACCAGACAGCGACTGGAATGATGCAAGTTTTGATGCAGACTACAATGCTGCATATCCAAACTGGTCTGCTAGCGGTATTCAAATGACAGATGCGAATGATGACGGTATTTTTGAAGCAACACTCAACTTGAATCCTGCCCGTTATGAATACAAATTCGTTTATGACGGCAACTGGGAAATGGTTCCAGGAGCTTGTGCTACTGAGCCGACAGGAAACAACAATCGTCACATTTGGGTTGGAACTTCTGCGGTTACTGCACCAACTGTTTGCTGGCAAAGTTGCGCTCTTTGCGGAGAGAATGCATTGCGCCTGCGTGTTGATATGTCAACTGTAGACCTCGATCTCGATGGAAATTTTGCCGAACCTGGCGAGGATATTAGTCCGGATGGCGTTCATGCTGCCGGTAATTTCCAGAATCCATACAGCGATGTGGCTGGCGAAGGTGACTGGGTACCTAACGGTACTACTCTTCAAGACTGGAACAATGACAACATTTGGGAAACGACAGTTCAGATTGGCAATATGACCAGTGTTGTTTACAAGTATATCAACGGCAACGACTGGGCTTTTCCAAATGAAAGCATCAGCGGAGCATGTGGCAACGGCGGAGACGGTAATCGTCTGGCTGCAATAACCGAAGCGGAAACAGTTTTACCTGTTTATTGCTGGAATTCTTGTGATCCTTGCACACAGCCGGTAGCCATTACTTTCCAGGTAAATATGACCAATGCTTGCCTGAATATTCCTACAAGTGTGAATCTTATGGGTACTGCTACAGATTGGGGCACTGGCGTTGCAATGTCAGATTCTGATGGAGATAATGTATGGACTTTGACCTTAAATCTTGCTCCTGGATCATATGCTTACAAATTCAAAATTCTTGACGGCGCCTGGGAAGGTTTCGGAGGTGACCGCCAACTGTCGGTTGTAGCCGAAACACCAACTGAGTTGCCGGTTGTTTGCTGGGGATCAGCTGACCCTTGCGGTCCATTCAATGCTCCGGCTGATGTGACCTTCAATGTTACACCAGGGGCTCAGACTATTCCAGCCGGACAGAAAATGTGGATCATGGGCGACTTCACTTCTCCAAGCCAATGGCAGGCTGGAGCGCTTGAGATGACTGACGGGGATGGTGATGGCACATGGACAGTGACGGCTCCGGATGTTTGTCTTCAAACCCTCAATTACAAGTTCGTTATTGGTGCAGACAATACCAACACAGCCGAAAACTGGTTGGAGGAAAATGCTGACTTTTCAACCATTGGTGGATGCGGCGTAGATAATGGTTCATTCTCAGACAATCGTCGAATTGTCCGCACAAATGCAGACGATATTACCGTTTGTTGGGATTTTAACACTTGTACTTCCTGCCTGGATATCAGTGTTAATGAAACGAACGTCGTATCCGGGCTGAATGTATTCCCGGTTCCGGCTGACCAGATTCTCAATGTCAATTTCTCGGTTATTTCGGTTAAAAATATTCGTATTAGCTTGATTAACAGTCTTGGACAGGTTGTTGTTGAGGAAAATCTAGGCAGAATTAACGGCCAACGCAATGTGGCTCTCAATACTGAAGCACTTGCAACAGGAATTTACACGCTCACACTGACCGACGGTATTACCAGGCAGAATGTGCCTGTAGCTATCAAATAAGCTCAAAGATTCAGTCTTAAAAAAGACATCTCAATGTATAGAAACCCCTTAAGCGAAGGTTTAGGGGGTTTTTCCTTTTCAATATTGTATAAATAAAAGTTTTTTTGGGGGCACCTCCATTCTATATTTGGCGCTTCAAACCATAATTAATCAGTACAAAACCATAACGACTCATGAAGAGAGCTCTATTATTTTTTGCAACACTTCTGGGAACAACCGTTGCCTCACTTGCACAAGTGACTAACATTTCTGTAGAAACATTCTACACGGACAATGGTTCAGTTTCCGGATATCCTGCCGGCCATACCACTTATCGCATTTACGCGAATACTACCAATAACAACGACCGCGTTGTTGTAGTATCGGGTAATGATGTTAACCCGCTGGTATTGAACGTGGGTGGGTCTGGTATTTGGAATTATAATCCGGGTGGTGCGCTGGGCGATGATGCGAATTGCACGATCTACGCTATACAGCCTTTGGCGGAATACGATTCATACCTGACTATAGGCTACAGCTGTAACAACGACGGTAGCTTGTTTGATGTTTATGCAGCTGAAGATCCAGCCAATACCTGGCAGAATCAGTTGTTTGCCACAACTCCGTATGGTGCAGGAAGCGTTACTGTCAACTCTCCGGTAGGAGGAACATGGTTTGTACTTCCAACCAATGCGGTTTCTCAAGCGGGTGTAGACAATAAAGTTCTGCTCGCTCAGATTACCACAGATGGTGATGTCTGTGGAGTATTCAATCTTCAGGTTTTCCCTGATTACTCGGGACCTGGAGACCCTTTCATCCTTCAAAATGCTTTGGTTTTCGGTTCATCAGTAACCTGCGGAACGCCTGGTTGCACTGATGTGGATGCAATCAACTATGATGCTGACGCTGGTTACGATAACGGTCTTTGCCTTTTTGATTGTGCGCTTGAAGTTTCCAATATCACAGTTTCAGGTCCTACCTGCTTCGGTGATTCTGATGGTATGATTTCAATCACCGGTGAAGGAAATCAGAGTTACATAGAGTATTTACTGGACGGCGAAAGCGAAGGTCTTTCAGGCGACGGAAGTGAAGATTTCGGAGGTCTCATGAACGGAACTTACACCATCGTTCTTCGCGATACACGCTTCGATAACGAAATTGCCAATCCCGGTGGTCTTGTTTGCGAAGTGACCGAAGAGATTGAAATAAATACACTTGAATTGTTCATGACTGCCAGTGTACCTGTAGCAGTTAGCTGTGGTGGCGAAAGTGATGGCTGCGTAAGCACTGTTCCTGCCAACTACGGCGGTGGTACCGGTGATATTGCTTACATGATCTACAACAATGCCGATGATGAGCCTGTTCTTGGAACAAGCCTTCCTGATCCTAACTATTGCGGATTGGATGGTGGTACTTATTATTTCTTGGCAACAGATGCGAATGGCTGTACTGCACAGGGTCAGAACTTCAATGTTGTTAGCCCTGCAACTCTTGTAATCAATCCTGGAAACCAAACTCCGGCTTCTTGCTTCAACAGCACCGACGGTATTCAGGTAATTACCTGGGCAGGTGGAACAGGGGATGTTGACTTCAGTCTTGAAGATGATGGAATCTACGAAATTGAAGGCAATCCGGCCAATGCGATTCTCAATAACCTGGGCGGTGGCAGCATTACCATCTATGCAATTGATGAAAACGATTGTACAGCTGAGGCAACGTTTACTATGGGAGCCGGTCCGATAATCGCAATTGATCCAATGGTTACTCAACCGCTTTGCAACGGTGACAGCAATGGATCAATTGAAATAATGGCTTCAGGTGGAACAGGAGACCTTCAGTATAGCTTCGATGATGTTGACTATTCCGATGTGGCAATACTCGGTGACCTGGATGCAGATACTTACATGGTTTACGTTCGTGATGAAAATGATTGCGAAGCTTCTGCTGAAGTTGAAGTAGGCCAACCTGACGTGTTAGGAGCTACAGCGGAAGGCACAGACATCTCTTGCAATGGCGATGTTGATGGATCGATTGAAGTTTCAGCAACCGGTGGTACTGAGCCTTATGCTTATTCTACTACCGAGGGTAATTTTACTCCTTCACCTGTTATTGGCGGTCTTTCTGGTGGTGACTACGACATTTATGTAGTGGATGGCAATGGTTGTGAATTCTATCTCGCTGATGCTGCTTCGATCGAAGAGCCTTCTGCCATTGCTTCTTCAGGTGTTGTGACTCCTGCATGTTTTGAAGATTGCAACGGAACAATTGTAATGACTACTTCTGGTGGTGCAGGTAATTATACATACTCTGCCAATGATGGTACAGCTTCTTCAAACAGCACTATCGCAGACCTTTGTGCTGACGACTATGATGTTTTGGTAACTGATGAAAATGGTTGCGAATTTGTGGTTGAAGGCTTAACTATTGTTGAGTCAACGGAACTGGTTATCAATGGTCTTAATGCCGATCCAATCAACAGCGATCCTGGTGGAAATACAGACTACACAGTTACAGGTGGCACAGCTCCGTATGAATACGCATGGACTGGTCCTAGCGGGTTTAACAGCAATCAGCAGAATCTTCCTGATTTGACCAACGATACTCAGGACGGTGATTATGCTTTGACTGTTACTGATGCCAATGGTTGTTCTGTTACTCAAACGATTACTGTTACTGGTGTTTCAGAACTTGGACGCGAATACAGCATTAGCATGTATCCAAATCCGAACAACGGTCAGTTCACGATCAATATCCTTGGAATGAAAGGCGAGAAAATGGCTTACAGCATCTTCGATGCAGCAGGTCGTGTGGTATTCGGAAAAGAACTTGGAAACGTGAATGGCACACGCGTTGAAAATATCGATGTAACTAATGTTGCTTCCGGTATCTACAATGTTCAGTTCACTATCGGAACTGAAATCCATAGCCTTCGTTTTGTGAAGAATTAATTGAATTTGCAGATAACAAAAAGGGCTCACCACGGTGAGCCCTTTTTTATTCTTGTAATTTTTCCGTTGGCTATTTGTTGAGCATCCAGCCAGTAATACTTGCCCGTGAGCGATTTGTTGTCAGAACTTCATGCTCTTTTTCTGAAAGAAATACTACCAATCTGCTTGCGGCGGGTAGGATTTTTTCTACAAGTTCATCGTTCTCATAAATGCATAAGTGTCCGCCATCTTCTGTGTGCCAATTCTCGTGCAGATAAAAAACGAACGACACAATTCTTGAAGAACCGCTCCGGTGTCTGTCGACATGTCTTGCATATCTTGTTCCAACCGGATATAAGGCGAAATGACACTCGTAATCACGAATGCCCAGAAAAAAACTCCGATTGAGATCAGTGATGAGTGCCTCAATTTTTTCAAGATAAGTTTTGACAAATTCATCAGTATTTTCTTTGGATATCCAAAAAATGAAATCTCCGCGTTCACCTGCATCAACCTGATAGTTATCTGCTCTGCCGATACCAGCTTTTTTCAATTCTGCATTTTGAATTTTTTCATTCCAGGATTCACTTATGGCTTTGGTTGTATGGGATTCAAGAAAATTGTCCCAGATGAAATAGCCTTTGTTTTCAAGTTGATCCAGTAGTTCTTCAGGTGTTGACATGCTGATTTTGATTGGGTGGCAAAGGAAAAGCAGAAAGTGTTTACCATCATGTATTAAATGGGAATCAGTGTAAACTCATCTTTCATGGGTGTTGTGCTAACTTTACAACGGTTCAAAACCTTTTCATTGAAGTCATTATTTGATGACTCTGGAAGTAATAAACAAGTGATTATGAAGCGGCAGTTGGTAATTCTTGTTACCGGGGCAAGCAGCGGCATTGGCCAAGCTGTGGCGGCTGCTCTCGTAAAAGATGGGCACAAAGTTTTTGGTACATCTAGAAATATTGTAACCGGGGATATGATTGATGATGTCGAATTCTTGAAGTTGGATGTTACTGCGGAACAGGATGTAATCAAGGGTATTCAATATATACTGACAAAAGAAGGCAGGCTTGATGCGGTCATCAACAATGCGGGACTTGGTATGGTCGGCCCTGTTGAGTGCATTACGGATCAAGAAGCTCGCAGTGTATTTGATACCAACTTATTTGGTGTATTAAATGTATGCCGGCACGCAATACCGATAATGCGCAATCAGAAATTTGGGTATATCATTAACATCACCTCTCTTGCCGGACAGATGGGGCTCCCGTTTCGGGGTATTTATAGCGGCAGTAAATTTGCTGTAGAAGGCTTTACCGAATCTTTGAGTCAGGAGGTAATGCAATTTGGCATCAGGGTAGTGATGGTTGAGCCTGGAGATTTTCGCACAGGAATCAACCAAAATCGTAAAGTCGCAGCATCAGTGGATAAAGCGTACGGCTCGCAGAATGATGATGTACTTCGTCAAATTTGTGATGAAGTCAATAAGGCTCCAACACCGGAAGCGATCGGCAAACGTATTGCTTACATTCTTCGTGATGAAAGTCCATTTCTGAGATATCGTGTGGCCAATCTTATGCAACGATTCAGTCTGACGCTGATGAGAACATTACCGGGAAGATGGTTTGAATATCTGGTGATGAAACATTACCGTATGAAGCGATAGTAGCTTTAGCACATAACGTGGTTTATTCTCTGGGAAACCGATTATCGTATAATGATTTTTGCAACCTGTGCATTCGACGATCCTGTTAATTTCATCACTGCAATATAACTTCCTGCTGCAAAATGCTCTGACATGATAATCTGACCTGCACCAAAACGCGTCGTTTCCAATAGTTTTCCCTCCACGCTGTAAAGGCTGATTTCAAATGCGCCAGGCGAGAAGATGCGAGGCCGTGAGGCTGCATCGTAAGAGATTCGTATCTCATTGCGGGATGTATTTTCTTCCTGACCAACATATGCATCAATACCTGAAGCTATGCTTTCCATCAGTACCGGGCTTTTATCTGCATTGGCAAACATTTCAGCGAAAGTTGTTATTTCCGGCGTATTTACTTCGAGGATTTCACCCAGCCAGATTGGCGGCAGACTCTGATAATAAACACCTATCTGAACTTCCGCCTGACCGTAATAACCATTTGTTGGAATGCGGTAGTGAATGATGTCGGATCCGCTGCCCTCCAAAGGATCGAAATTGAAATCATTGTCGGCAGCGTTCAAAACAATCGCCGTTGTGTCATAGACTTCACTTGCTGTGTTGAATCCTAACGGAACAATTCGGTTATCCTTGAGATGGGTATATCCGCGTGTTAATACAGTGGTTCTTTCATTGCTGACATCACCCATCACCATTTCATAAATCTGCACTTGTTCTTCGCTGGTGATGGTATTGAAATGAGGTTCAAGCGGTGAGCTCTCTTCTGTGATAGCGTAGTTTCCATCGAAATTTCCACTTCTGAAGAATTCATTTCCATCTTCATCTGTCAATACAAAATGAACAGACATTCTCCTGGCCGGATAACCGCTTGGCAATTTATGACCGGTTTTATTTTTGAGTTTTACATCTACGAATATGCTGTCAGCATTTCTTTCAACTGAGAGAATTTCCAGATCCAGACTTTTGTCCTGAAGTTGATGATTGGTTTCGGCAATTGATTCGTTGAATTGCGACTCGCTTGCAAAGATTCCCAATGCTTCACGGTTATCCCTCATTAGTCCTAACATCACTGTATTGCCTCCAGCCATGCTATGCAGATTGAAATTGGGTCTCGGAGGAGTATCATAACCTGCAGCAAGAATCACATTTTCACCGGGTACATTGGGCAAATGACAACTCTGACAGGATACATTCTGTTCGGGATATGAACTGTTCAACCACTCATGCCATGTGGCCTGTTCGACAAACTCATCACCGGTCAGATTTCCATTGAGATCCACTGTTTCCGTAACAAGTGAATGACAGCCAGCGCAGAGCTTGCTGTCAGAAATATGCGCAGCCTCCTGAGGAATATAACCCGTTGCTTGAGCCATAGGACTAATCAGCGGACTTGAATAAGGTCCGTAAGCGACAAAATTTGGTGAAAAAAATAACTGACCGGTGTGAAGAGCAACCTCTGGTTGAGGGTCTTGCCTGTGGCATGCCAGACAGCTCACACCATCGAGAGCCACGGAGTCAGTCACCATGTCGGAGATGTGATAGTCTTCTTCGCCATTTAACAAAGCAGCGAACCTTCCCAACGGCGCATGGCATCTGGTGCATAGACCTTCGATTTCGCTTTGAAGTTGAGGGTTTACAAATACTTCGTGGCTGACTTTTGCTCTCCAGAAGGGGTCTTTGGCAGAGTTTGCCATAATAGAACTACTCCAGTCATCTACAAGATTGATATCTGCGCCTTCAGCTGTTACGCTTGCAATACCGTTGGGATCGGCTCCGTGGCAATTGTCGCAATGTCCGGCACTCAGGAATGAGAGGTTCGCTCCCTGGTACAATGAATCGAGGTCCCTGTCTCCATATGATTCGCGTGAACATGCCATCTCATCCGGTGTAGCAGGTTTCATCTGTAAATACAACAGTGCAAATAGTAACGCAGAGCATGAAAGCACTGCCGTCTTAGCCCATTGACGTTTGCGTATCATAAGTTGGGTTGGTTTCACAGCTAAGGTAAACAAATCGGAATACAACAAAAAGAAATACCTCCAAAAAGAAAAGCCGTCTTCATGACGGCTTTTACAAATATCATCTGTAATATATCAATGTTCGGTTGCAGGCTTTGAACCACCCTCAGGTACATCCACTTCTGCTTTGATTGTCAAAACTGTAGAAATTGGATCTGTGTTGGCTGTAACAGTTACAGTTTTCTGCTGATTTCCTTTTTTGCCTGCGCTGTTAAACTTCACCTTTATGTCACGGGTCTGACCTGCAGGAATTGGCTCTTTCGGATAGTCTGGAACTGTGCAACCGCATGAGCCGTGGGCTTCTTCAATGATCAGCGGTTCATTTCCTGTGTTGGAGATTTTGAAGGTACATTCAACAACATCACCCTGCTTCATTTTTCCAAAGTTGTGTTCAATCTTATCGAATTTAACACTTGTCTTTGTGCGCGATTCAGATGCTTTTGGCGCTGCTTCAGGCTTGGTGACCGGTTGAGTAGCACCGGTTGGCTGTGTTGCCGGACTCACCGATTCTACAGGCCTGCTTTCAATATCGCTTTTGCCTTTTTTCCATTGTGAATATCCAAGAAATCCAAGGGCTCCCGCTATGACAATCAGAAGTCCAACTTTAAGTCCGTTGCTCATTTTTGCTGAATTATTAATTTATTGATTCGTTGAAATTTGGTGTGCAAAATTAGAAAATCACTTGAAATCACTGTAAGCGAGTTTCATCTTTTCAAAGGTACCATCCTGCAACACACTTAAAGCCTTTTTTAACGCGGGATTAAGATCATTGATCACGACATAGAAAGCCTCGTTTTCATATAAGTTACGCGCTATCAGGGCTTTGGTTCTCAAAATGATGGCGTGTTCCGAGGTCTTGAATTCTTTCTCATTGAAGGGAACATCCTTTTTCGACAGCATTTCTGTCATTTCACCAATGGCTTTGGCAGGAAGTTGATAGTTGGCAGTGAAAGCTTTGATGTCCGGATATTTCACCAACAAATCAGTTCGGTTCGAATTCACGTATGACATAACCCAGTCATTATTGATGCCAGTCCTGAGCATTTCGCTGAAATAGGTGCTATTCTCCGATGTATCAAGGGGCACAAACACGTCAGGTAGAATTCCGCCACCGCCATATACTGTGCGCTTTTTTACGTTGGTGAAATACTTCAGAGAGTCTGGCAGATTGAGACTTTCGAGGCTAAACAATTCGCCATTCCGAAAGCGTTTTTCGTTGTCTTTTTCATATTCATCAAGGCCCTCTTCATATGGTTTTTGAATGCAGCGGCCAGCCGGTGTATAGTATTTCTGCACGGTTAATCGAACCACACTACCATCGGGCAATCGCACAGGCCTTTGTACCAGTCCTTTGCCAAAGGAACGGCGCCCAACCAGCAGACCTCTGTCCCAGTCCTGAACCGCCCCACTCAGGATTTCACTGGCCGAAGCTGAAGATTCATCAATGAGAACAACCAGGCGCCCTTTTTCGAAACTGCCTTGAATTTTTGGATTCGCACGTCTTTCATCACGCGGAAATGATCGGCCCTCAGTGTAAACAAGTAATCTGTCACCGGAAATCAATTCGTCACACATTTCCACCGCAATGTCAAGCAGACCGCCTCCATTGCCTTGTAAATCGATGACCAGATCTTTCATTCCTTCCGCTTTCAACTCGGCAATAGCTTTGCGCATTTCTTCGGCGGTGGTCTGTGCAAATCTGCTGATCTTGATATAGCCAATTCCGGGCGCTGCCATGTATGAAGCATCGATGGAGTAGATAGGAATCTTATCGCGTATGATATTATAGTAATAGAGTTCTTCCTGGCTCTCTCGCTGGATACCTACGGTTACTTTCGTTCCCTTCGGCCCTTTGAGTTTTTTCATCACATCGCTGTTCTTGATGCCTATTCCGGCAACATTCTCACCATCTATTTTCACAATTTTATCACCACTGCGAATACCTAACTTTTCTGATGGCCCGCCGTGAATCGGCTCTACCACCAGAATGGTGTCTTTGTGGATGTTGAACTGAATGCCTATGCCATCAAAGCTACCCATCAATGGTTCATTGGCGCTCTGAACTTCTTCTTTCGACAGATAGACTGAATGAGGATCAAGTTCTTCAAGCAGGTGAATAATGGCTTTTTCTGTAAGTTCACTGCCGTTCACTGAATCAACGTACATCATTTCGATGTAGTTGAGGAGCGTTGAAAATTTTTCGGTTGTTTCAAGCGTATTGCTTTGTGCCTGGGACCAGGCTGATGTTGCAAATAGGAATGTAGCAAAAAGAATTCTGAGTTTCATCATGATGATTGGATAACTGTGGTAAAAGTAACTTCCGTTCCATACATCAGGCCACAAAAAAAGGTTAACGCCATAATGGGGAAAACTGTTCGTGAAAAAACTCTAAAAAGGCAAAAAAGACGGAGATAACAATTTGTATTTGAAAATCGAATTCATATTGGCTATGAGCAATCGACATTTCTCGCGAATCAGGTTCCCTGTCAGATAGATGAAATTAGTGAAATGTTTCACTTGTGAGCTTTTCAAGCCGCAACCAAGGAAACCGCCTCATGGCATGAAATAAATACCCAAATGAGCGGACTCAATCCATATCAAACTTGACATTTTCAGCGCATCTGGAGTTATACGTATCCATGAGGTATTCTTTTCCCTGTTGAATTTTATCAGATAAAATTTCCGAGTTACTGAATCTAGTGGATGTAATATTGACTGAGCTGACGTTCTGTATGTTTAGAAGGTCGAATTTTGCTGGAAAAGGACCACAGAGCAGATGGTCTCCTTCCTCATTGTTGAGTTTATATAAAAAATATTGAAAATCTCCTTCAGATGAGGTTTCATTTATATTTAAACGTATTTCGACAGGCGGCAGGTTATCGTCGGGGTAAGAGCCTTTGGTCATCATCAGAGAGACATCCTTCCAATTGTTGGGTAAGTATTTTGGCGGAATATCAAACCCATTTTGCTGGGAGGATAATATGGCAGGCAAGGCCATGTCTGAGTTGAAAATTTCATTCCAGTTTTCGTCATTGAGTTTTTCTCCTGATTCTGCCAATGTCAGTGCAACGGGCGCATTATTGGTTTGCAGTGATTTCAGTTTATTGAGAGAGGCAATAAATTCATGTTTGTTTTTGATCTTATGGATAAGCTGCAGACAATAATCCAAGCCTTTTTCCCGAACTAAATTGTCGGTTATACTCCAGTTTTTCGCAATATCACCCATGCATGTTTTTAATAATGACGATATTTCAGCCGGAAGCGCGACGATGCTTGAGCTGTCGACATACATTGCGCAAAGCTGCTCAGGAAGACTGAAATAGTGTATTGGGTTGACGACAAAAAGGGGCTTTAGTTCTGCTAATTTTTGATGGTAAAATTCCGGATTCATTGAGTAGGTTGGAAGAGGTACCGGGAATATTCTTTTTTCCATCTCGAGTTGTCTGATGATTTTTTTATAAGCATAGAAGTTTGACGGAAACGGACATGTTAAAATTCCGTGAAAGGCAATCGCGGAGCAAAATGGTGCGTCGCAATTACTATAAGTTGAATTAAAAGCCGCAATCGCTTCGGTAGGCATGAGTGACGCATACAATTCGGTGATTTTCAGAGCCGCGTAGATGTCAACTCTATTCGAATCCAGTATGGTTTGTTTATAGTAATTTCTAAGAAGCAGACTATCATTTTTCGAAAGCCTGAATGGCCATTCTTTAGTTTGCAATGCTGCATCATATTTTGAAAGCAAGGAATCATAACTGTTCCACGAAATGCCATCTGCACTGCTGAGTTTTTTAGAGAGACCAACCCA
>JBEIHH010000044.1:0-24299 GCA_040381475.1 Crocinitomicaceae bacterium
AATAATCGGATTAACGGGTTAAAGCGCATAGGCGAATAACCACAACGAGCACCAAGAGTGGAAGAGTTGGCTCCTCCGAGTCCTTTTTGGTTTCAAGCACTTGCGTTCTAAAACGGTAATCCGAACAAATAAAAACCATTGATGACTTATTCTTTGATAAAGCTCTGCAATGCGCAAGAGCTATCCATAAAACGGATATGATAAAGACCTGCTTCAAGCTGCACCATATTGACTTCAGTTAAGGAAGAAACGATCGTTTGTGTCAAGACTCTTTTTCCTAAAACATCAATCACTTCAATGCTTCCCCGATAAGTATCAGTCAAAACGTTCAAAGTATTATTAACAGGATTGGGATAAATTACCGCGCTGTTCTTCGAGTTTTTCTCATTTAGCCCGAGAGGTGTGAACTCATATTTATAGAGATAAATTCCAACTTCATTGCCACCATCCGTTGTATTGGTGCCGCTGCCAACTGTATAAAACGCACCATCTGAGGCCAACATAGCACCATCAGGATGCGAAGTTTCATATGCGTCATTTGTACCTTCCAGATCAGTGTACACCACGGCGCCATCATTGCTTTGGTATGCCTCAACCAACTGATCACTTACACCAAAATTGCCATGAATATAAACCACACCCAGACGGCTATTGTCGAGGAATGTACCCACAGGATATCGATTTGCGGAATCATCTTCTTCCGGATAATTCAAAACCCAGGTCTGCATATTGGTTGCGCTCAGGTGAGAAATAAAACTGCCCCTGTAGCTGCTTCCTTTCCCTCCCCGATCGTCAGGTGAATTCTCACCTGCATCAGGTCCTGAATCGCCGTACACATAATCACCAACTACACATATTTCACCGTTGGGAAGCAATTCGCAAAACAGAGGATTTACGCTATAAAGTTCATCAAGCTCAGGCAGAATCGTGAAAAGATGCGTCGCCACCAAACCTGTTGAAGATATTTTTAAGAGCCCATAGAACTGATCCGTGTTGTTTGCATCATCAATACGCACAATGGCATATAACTCTCCATTTAAAAATTTCACCAAATATTCAGTACACTCATAGCCAAAATTTGGCGAAAAGCCATCGCCAAAATTGTGCTCTGCAATCCAAACAACAGTTCCGTCATAATTCAATTTTGTGGTTCGTTGTTGATCTACAGAATATAGAAAACCATCACCGGGCAGAAACATTTGGCCCTGTCCGAAATCGAAATTGATATCAGGCTGAAAATGTACGGTTTCACCTTCGGTATCAATTTCAATAAAATGCGGAATGATCGTTTGTGCATCGGCATTAAACAATGTAGCGAAAAGAAAAATCCGATTGTCGTCAGAAATTTCAATTTCAAATACTTCTTCAGCCCACATCGATTGTTGGGTGAAATTGATACGCCACAATTCTTCGCCTGTCGGTGAAATTTTGATGACTTCCGTTTTGGGATATTGCGCGGCTTGCGGAAAGTTGGCGCCAGCTATGTATGTATTGCTTTCGCTATCGAAAGCAATATCAATAAAATTGCTTCCCGAATCATCACCAAAATCTTCTTCACCGAACGACCAAAGCAAGGTGCCATTCGCGGCAAAGCACCGCAGCAAGTCATTGCCATCCCCAATGCCATAATAGTCATCCAACCGGGCGAGCACGATATTGCCCGAAGGCGCCTCGTAAGGGCGTTTTCTGTCGTAGGTCATCATGTCCGTGCCATTCTTCCAAACATCAATCAATTGAGCAAATTGATCATTCCCAAATGCGCACAGGGTTAAAAACAAGAGTAAAGATTTTTTCATTCCGCTTTTTTTTTACAAAAAACGAATCTTTACAGGCACAAAACAATCGCTAAAATTTGCGATAAGAAAATTTGAAATCGCCGGTTAATTGCTATAACGGATCCACTTCCAAAGTTCTTTGTAGGTGGGCTTCTTGCCGTACATGAGGATACCCACCCGGTAAATCCTTGCGGCAAGCCAAACGAAAAAGAAGAATGCGCCGGCCAAAGTTGCGATGGATAGTAGTTTCATCCAGATCGATACGCCAATGGCGGTTTTTACCATCATCACGATGGGCGATGTCAGTGGAATAATGGCAAATACATTTCCAATACTTCCTTCCGGGTTTTCTATCATCATGATAGAAACTATGTAAGCGAAAATGAGCGGTATGGTCACCGGCAACATGAACTGTTGCGTATCCGTCTCGTTGTCGACAATGGCGCCAATCGCCGCAAATAGCGAAGCGTACAAAAGGTATCCGCCAATGAAAAAGATGATGAAGCTGATGATCAAATCCACCCATGGTATTTCATATAGCACTTCGAACTTTTCGGAAGCCAATATTTCGTTGATACCACCTTCTTTGTCCAGATTCGGCGCCTGTATTATTCCGCTTTGTTGAACCATTGCAAGATTTGCCTTCTGGCTTTCCAGTAGCTTGTCCTTCATGGTGGCCATGCCCACGGTTGTGATTAAACTGGTGAATACTACCCAAATGATGAATTGTGTCAATCCAACCAGACCAATTCCAATCACCTTGCCCATCATCAGCTGAAATGGTTTTACAGATGAAATGATGACCTCTACAATGCGGTTGGTCTTTTCTTCCATAACACCCCGCATCACCTGAACGCCGTAGAAGAAGATGAAGAAGTAAATGATGATCGCAAACACAAATCCAAACACAGCCTTTTGTGAAGTGAGGTCCTTTTTATCGCCCGCACTTGGCTTCAGCACGTTGATTTCTACCGATTGTCTGATACTCTTATAAATGTCGACCGATATCGAATTCTTTTTTGCCCTGTACAATTCGAGTGCATCTTCTATATCGCTTTTGATGAGGTTTTGAACCGTCATACTCGGCGTTTTCTCAGAAAACATCTCGACCTTGCCATCGGTGTATGAAATATCGGTGAGCTGCACCACCGCAGTGTATGCGCCGGACTTAAGCTCCTCTTTCGGATCTACAACGCCCTTGCGAAAATCGAAATGCAACTTGTCGTTGCCGTTGAACCTCGGACGAACGATGCCGGCGTTTGCATAAGTCATCACTTCGTCTTCGACCATATTGCCCAACTGATCGGCAATCAGAATCCGGTGATAGGTGGTGTCGCTTGTGGCAATCAATACGGTGCCAATGATCATAGCACCGAACAATATTGGCCCGAAAAGGGTCATCCAGAGAAAAGATTTCTTTTTTACCTTGATCAGGTATTCTCTTTTGATGATAAGCAAAATTTTATTCATGTGCAGCATTGAATTTTTGTACAGCTTCGATAAAAATCTGATCCATTTCAGGAATCATTTCATTGACAGAATGAATAGAAACATGAGGTATGAGGGTGCCTAAAAGATCATTGAGTTTGCGGTTGTCAAGCAATCTGATTTCCGCCACATGCAGGTCATGATCCTTGTAACTATTCACCAACTCAAAATTGCTCCACAAGCCAATACCAAGATCCATGGCTGTACCTTCATATCTGATCTGGAATGTATTCGAACGAAACCTGTTCTTTACTTCCTTCACGCCACCATGCAAAATCACTTGTGACCGGTTGATGAGTGCGATATTGTCGCAGAGTGCTTCAACACTTCCCATATCGTGGGTTGAAAGAATGATGGTGCTTCCCTCCTCTTTCATTTTCAACATTTCATTGCGGATCAATTCGGCGTTGATAGGGTCAAAACCGCTGAATGGCTCATCGAGAATCAGCAGCTTTGGTTTATGCAACACAGTGGTAATGAACTGAACTTTTTGCGCCATACCCTTCGACAAATCTTCTACCTTTTTGTCCCACCAGGTATGAATCTCAAATCGTTTGAACCAATCCATCAACCTCGACTTGGATTCTTTTGCAGACAGGCCCTTGAGTTGAGCCAGGTACATACATTGTTCGCCGACCTTCATTTTTTTATAGAGTCCTCTTTCCTCCGGCAGATATCCAATCTGTTCTACATGCTCCGGACGAAGTCTTTCACCGTAGAACATGACTTCACCTTCATCAGGTCCGGTGATTTGATTGATTATTCGGATCAGTGTAGTCTTACCGGCACCATTAGGTCCCAATAAACCGAAAACCGTCTGGGCGGGAACTTCGATACTCACATCGTTGAGAGCCTTATGAGCTGCATAGGATTTGTGAATATGGGAAGCTTCAATTGCGTTCATATTTCGAAAATTGATGGCCAAAGTTAACTCCTCAGGGAAAAACAACATGCCCCTTTTCATCAGGGGAAAATAGAAGTTACCAGTGGTTTACCACAAGGAAGTATGGAGATTTTTCAATAACTATCCCCTTTCACATACTACATAAAATCCATCATTGTTATTCTGAAACTGGCGACTGTTTTTTCAGATATCCCGAAACGGCTCTAAGCTTATTGTAACTGTACTTACCTCCAAGCGATTCGAATATCGCAGCGAGGTTGAGGTCGCTATTTCCAACGCCTATGGCTGATCTCATCTCAACGATCTCAGCCTCAGGTATCCAGTCGCCTACGCCAATCTTTTCCTCAGCCATAGCTTTTATCATGTGCGACTCGATCGTACCCTTGACGAGTCCGCGATCCACAGCTATCTGCTCGATGCTCAGGCCTTGCTTCAGCATGGCAATAGTCGTATCGACCGTAGTCACTTTGGTTTTGGCGCTTTTCGCAGTGCCTCCTTTCTTTTTCCTTACCCTACCAGATTTCTTTTTGTTGTTGATCGGCTCTGTATTGTTGCTGCGCATTTCATCCAGCCAGCGCAATCGTTCCGATGCATGTGCCTTTTGCAACTGCGATGCATCTGTCCACTGATTTCCGGAAATGATCATTCCTATTATTTCCCTGGTGCGCAGCACAGATTCAATTTTTGTACTGAACAACTGATCAATTTCACCCAAAGCAGTGAGATAGGATTTTTGTCCTGAATACCTGCCCACCTGCTGCGTATGCTCCAATAGCTTCTTATTGCAGTTCTTCAACAATTCAAGATAATACTCAGTGCCTTTGTGCAGCCTTTCCGCAAGCTGATCATGTTCGCCAGACAACAAGAGTGCACGCAGCTGGTGACGGAACTTGATGGTATTGGCATCTTCCGACTTTAGCCGAAGCACCAGATTCTTTAATACACCACGCATCGACTCATCCTCGAATTCCATCGATGTATCCTCTTCATTGTCACACTTCTCCATTTCCCTGATCAAATGCGAAAAATCGAAGTTGTTTTCGATCACATGCAAGGCATATTGCGTCTGTTTTTCCTGAAGCATTTCAGGCAAATCACCTTGCATATTCTTTCTTGAAGAAAATTCCACCACCAGAGCATCACTGTTGATTACTGAGGGCTCAATGCGTGTTTTGAGAATAAGTCCATCCAGCGATCTCAATCTTGAAAGGGCTACATAAACCTGACCGGGAGCGAATGCACTTCCCACATCAATTGCGGCCTTATCAAATGTGAGCCCCTGACTTTTGTGAACAGTAACAGCCCATGCCAGTTTCACCGGATATTGCCTGAAGGTACCAATCACCTCTTCGTCCAACTCCTTCGTTCCGGGATTCACTTTGTATCTTTTGTTTTCCCACTGTTCCTTTTCCAGTTTGTACTTAACACCGGAATCGGCCAGCTCGACCATGATTTCATCATCGTCTAAACCAATGACAGTTGCCAGTTTGCCATTGAAATAATTTCCCCCGCCCGATGTATCATTTTTGATAAACATGAGTTGAGCACCAACCTTGAGTTCAAGAATTTCCGGAATAGGAAAAATACTCTCAGGAAATTCATCATCGATATCGGCTCTGTATGCGATTGATTTACCGGACAGTTGTTGCAATGCTCTCTGGTTTATCTCGTCTGCCTTATAGTTATGAGTAGTGAGTGTTATTACTTTTTCATCAAATGTTTCTTCCGGACGATAATGCTTATTCAATTCAGCGATATCGTCAGCAGTCACCTTATTGTCGCGCAGATGATTCAGAATAGATATAAAACGATCGTCAGACTGTCTGAAGATTTTATCGAGTTCGAGGTATGCAAAGCCTTCTTCTTGCAAAGCTTTTGCTTCAAAAAAATGCGCGCTGTGATAATATCGTTTTAGAAATGACCATTCATGATCTTTGACAATGGGAGGTAACTGATACAAGTCGCCAATGAGCAAAACCTGCACTCCACCAAAACTTTGTCTGAAATTGCCGCGTGCAGACCTCAATCTGTAATCGATGGCATCGAGCACATCCGCGCGCAGCATACTTACTTCATCAATAATCAACAATTCTATCGACCTTAGCACCTGTTTGCGCATCGAGTTGATGGGATGCTTTCTGGTCAGCGAATACTGCGTATATATATGACTTTGATCGCTGAAATTTCCTGAAGGCGTTTTATCCGGGAGAAAAGTTCCGAGCGGAAGCATGAATTGAGAATGAATGGTAACTCCTCCCGCGTTGAGAGCGGCTATGCCTGTAGGTGCCACGATCAGAAACCGCTTGTGCGTTTTCTCTCCCAGCGTTTTGAGAAACGTTGTCTTTCCCGTTCCAGCCTTTCCGGTAAGATAAATATGACTGGCAGTATTGTTGACGAACCTGGCCGCCATCTGTATCATGTCAAGCATGTTCCATTGTTGATTTGCGGTGCCAAATTAGGTCGCGATTCGTGCAAATGAAGTTGAAATATGCATGAACTCCTTCGAGATTATCAGGCCTTTCGAGGCTTATGCAAGCATAAAATGCGTATAAGTTCAAATTGAGCATCAGTTTCAACCAGGCAATGACTCCCAACCAATGACCAGATAGAATTCATTGCCCGAATTATTGAGCCCAAAAAAAAGGAATGATGCCATTCAGCATCATTCCAATGCATATTATCCGATTACAATACCGCAATACTTCTACTCTACAAGATATGGAACCTTGCCATCGGTAATAATTACCTTGCTGTTAGAAGATTTGGAAAGTTCTATAAAAGCATCAATGCTTCTTAGTTTAATAATGTTGTCTGTCAAACCCTCCGAAAGAATTTTCTGCGCATCTCTCGTACCGGTTGCTTCAATAATCTTCCGATCAGCTTCCAGCCTTTCCTGCTGCAAAATAAACTCCATCCTCATGGCATCTTGTTCAGCCTGCAGTTTCTGTTCTATAGAACTGGCAAGTCCTGAAGGCAATTGAATGCTTTTCATCAACACAGCACTTACAACTATGCCCTGAGCATCCAGTGTTTCATTCATTCTGGTCTTTATTGACTCTTCAATTTCTGCCCTCATTCCGGAATGCATATCCTTAGCAAAGTACTTTGAACACACGTCAGCAGAAGCGGAACGAAATACATTGGAAATGATAGTTTCGTATCCCGACCCTAAAGTTCGAATCACCTGAGGCACCATTTCCTGTTTAATTCTATAAAGAATAGAAATCTGAGCAACTATACTCAAACCTTCTTTACTCGGCAAACTCAAAGAAAGCTCGACATCGTTGATCTGCACGTCTGTTTTTATAACCTTGGTGATAAAAGGATTGAAAAAAACGGCTCCCTGAGTATACGTTTTTTCCGACAATTTACCGAGCCTTTGCTTAACACCCACCTGACCGGGTCGCACAATGGTGCATCCCGTTTGAAGGAACATAAGAATTACCAATACAGAAAGTAATTTGATTTTCATAGTGTGTGGATTTTAATTTTCTTCTGTTGCCTCAAGAATTCTGCCACATGTTGTAGTTGCGCGCCAAAAAAAATTAAACTCCGTATCCAAGCCTCTGCAGTTCTTTTCATAATTGAAATCGTAAACTCATGCTAATTCTCCGTATGACTCGATGGCAAGTTAAACAAATCTGAATTTTTCCGTTGTGTTATAAGATTCAAGCCTTCATGGGGAAATTGTATCCAATGAGCTCAACAATAACAGCCGTTTTGGAATGTTATGAAAAATACCTTCTTATACGGTTGAAAAAAAACATGAAGGTGTGAACTATTCCCAAACAAATCGAACCATATTTGCACCGCCCTTACTCACCATATCCATCATGAGCTCATCTAACAAGAATAAACCCACTCTCGAAAGTCTTAAAGAAGAAGTGTTGCGTTTGCAGCATGAAAAACAAAAGCTTGAATCAGAACTGAAATCCCGCGAAGAAATGATGAGCAATCTGCTCGCTTTCATTGAAAATGTTAAAAAATAGGGTTAATTAAGCCCCTCAAGCCCTTTTAGCATAAACTAATCCAAGATTAAAATGTTTATGTTTTTGTTGTGAAGCGGATGATTTCGCATATTCACCTCAAGAAACCACAATAACATGATAAAACTTTTTGGAGTTATCGCAGCTATGCTGCCTTTTATTTCTTTTGGTCAAAACACAATAACCGGCAATCTCGATCCCAACGAGTTGCGTTATTTCCAAGGCAAACCTTATGATTTAGCGAGGCAGCAGGATCTTCGCAGTATGCCGCAATGGCAACAATTTTTAGACAATAACGGTGTCTGGTATGTTCATTTCAACGAACGAACAGGTTTGCCTCACCGCGGATATGGTTCGCCAATCCCGACATCCGGAGCCAATCCAACGGAAATGGCCCTTGCTTTTGCCGAAGAACAACTTTCATTGTTCAATCTCCCGCTGGAGTCGCTGGTTTCATCCGGTAAAGAAATTAACAGCAAATATGATCAGGTCAATTTTCGTCAGCAATACAGCGGAGTTTCGGTCATCGGAAGCAGATTTACTGTGAAGTTGTATCAGGGCAAAGTAATCATGTTTGGCTGCGATGTCTATCCGGATATCGAACTTAACACGCAACCAACCATCACCGAGGAGCAAGCCGTTATAGCATCTAAAAGCAATATCTACAATGAGATATTGACAACTATGACTTCGGCTGATCTCAAAATATTGCCTGTGCCGGGTGATTATAATTTCAACTATCACCTCGTTTATGAAATCATCGTTCGTACAGTTTCAGAGAATGTTCCGGCAAACTATCTGACCTATGTGGACGCTCATTCCGGTCAGGTGCTTTCGAGAACCAATACCGTGCAACATATTCATCCAGGCAATCCCGGAAAGCCCGCCAAATCTTCACCACAAAAACCTCGTGAAGAAATGCTTCAGGTGACCACTACAGTAACCGGAGAAGTTTATCAGAACAACCCTTTCGAAACAGCTATAACAGCCGGTCTTCCTAATATCTACATTACAGTTGCCAGTACCAATTACTCTTCAGATGAATTGGGCACAGCTATAGTTCCGGTTGATCCGGGTAGTGCCGCAACCATTCGACTGATGGGTCCATGGTGCAGAATTTATACAGACAACACGACTCCTGTTATGAATGTTACTCTACAGGATGGTCAGAACGATTTTTCTTTCGACAACAATTCAAATGTCAAAGAAAGATCAGCCTACAGAAGCGTGCAGGCCATTCATGATTTCCAGAAATTCTGGCTTCCTGATTTTGAAGGCATGGATATTCAGCTGACAACAAATATTGATGTTGAAGGAACCTGCAATGCGTTTTACGATGGTTCATCCATTAACTTCTACGACATCGGTGGTGGTTGCAATGCCACATCACTCATTGCAGACGTTTGCTATCATGAATATGGTCATGGCATCAACGATAAGTTTTACCAGTCGCTCGGAGGAAATTTCATCAATGGCGCTATGGGCGAAGGATATGCAGACTTCTGGGCGCTGGCATTGAACAACACTCCATTGCTCGGCGTTGGCTTTAATACAGGGGATACCGAGCCATTGCGCAGATACGACATAGATCCTAAAGTTTATCCTACAGATCTGGTTGGTCAAGTGCACTCTGACGGTGAAATTATCATGGGCGCCTGGTGGGACAGCCACGTGCTGATGGGCTCAGACTGGAATATCACCATGCCGCTTTTCGTTGAAGCCTATTCAGGCATGCAGGCCGAAACTGCCAACGGCAATGAAGGCGAAGCATACACAGACGTATTGATCGATGTATTGCAGGCCGATGACAATGACGGAGACATTACCAATGGAACACCACACGGAAATGAAATTGTGGAAGGATTCTATATACATGGAATTACCCTGATTTCAAATGCGGAACTATCATTTGCTCCGATTCCTTTTTACAATGCCGAGACTTCTCTGGATCTTGAGGTCGCGCTTGACCTGGAGTTCCCTTTCACACAATATCTGCAACAGGTTTCCTGCTTCTATAAGATCAACGATGGCAGCTGGACACAAACAGAAATGGAAAGCGACAACGACGGAAACTATCTGCTGGAATTGCCTGGTCAAAGTGCAGGAACGATTGTGTCCCATTATTTCGGAGCCTATGACGTGAACAACTCAATCAGCGCAGTTATACCTATTGGTGCTCATCTGGATCCTTTCCCGAATATCCCGTACTTCACACTCATCGGAGTGACTGAAATTGCATCACATGACTGCGATGACAATGCCAATTTTGGCTTGTGGCAAACCGGAATTGTAGGAGATAATGCCACTACCGGCGAGTGGGAAGAAGATGAACCCATGGGTTCATATACCACAACAGCATCACCCGGAACCATGGTTCAGCCAGCCTTCCAGAATACCCCGGGCGGAGAGTTCTGCTTTATTACCGGAAATGCTGCCAACTCAGAATCACCTATTGGTGAAAATGATGTAGACGGTGGAAAGACAACTTTACAGACACCTGTTATAGACATGTCTGAGCTCACAGACCCAATTGTAACGTATTACAGATGGTATACCAACAATCCTCCGGGTGGTGCGAACCCGGGTCAGGATTACTGGCAGGTGCGCATCTCCAATGACGGTGGTGATAGCTGGACTTATGTGGAAAACACCAAAACATCTGATATGTCGTGGCGCAGAAATGCTTTCCACGTGAGTGACTTTATCGCGCCAAGTGCCGAAATGCGTTTTCAGTTCATCGCATCGGACAGCGCGAATGCCGATCCGACCATTGAGAGCGGTTCACTTATTGAAGCTGCTCTTGATGACTTTATTATATATGATCAATTGATCATCGGAGTGGACAACCCTGAAACAGAAAGCTTCAGCATTTACCCAAATCCGGCTGTTGATCAGCTCAACATCAACATTGGAAAACTTAGCGGTGAGCTTGAATCAGTTGATTTGGTGAATGCACTCGGGCAAATAGTGATAACGAAGAATGGCAACACTGTCAGAAACAATGCGCTGATACAATTGCCTTTGTCGGAAATCGCTCAGGGAAGCTATTCAGTTGTTCTGAAAACAAAATCAAACACGTATACCAAAAATGTACAGGTGGTGAAATAATAAAATTTCAAGTATAAAAAAATCCCCGGTAGTTCGAAGCTCCGGGGATTTTTACTTTATAACGGATTCATTATAATTCGGCAGAGGAAACCGGCAACTCGCGGCTTACCTTCTTGAACAAACCTTGCAACACTTTTCCGGGTCCAACCTCTACTACTTCGCTGCAACCATCGTTAACCATCTGATTCATGGTTTGGGTCCAGCGCACCGGAGCAGTCAATTGCTTCACCAGATTGGTGCGTATTTCATCAGGATTGTTCACAGCAGCGGCTGTTACATTTTGATATACAGGACAAACCGGAGCATTAAATTTGGTTGCCTGAATTGCGGCTTCAAGTTCAACGCGTGCAGGTTCCATCAGCGGACTGTGAAAGGCTCCACCAACTTGCAATTTCAATGCGCGCTTCGCTCCGGCAGCAGTTAAAGCAGCACAAGCCGCATCAATTGCCGCAACATCACCGGATATAACCAATTGACCGGGACAATTGTAATTGGCCGCAACAACCACTCCTGCGGTCTCCATACAAATTTTCTCTACTATTTCATCATCCAGTCCCAGAATGGCAGCCATGGTAGATGGATTCAATTCACAGGCTTTTTGCATTGCCGTAGCTCTGGCCGATACCAGTTTCAATGCATCTTCGAAAGAAAGTGTTTTATTCGCAACCAGCGCAGAGAACTCACCAAGACTATGACCAGCGACCATGTCAGGTGTAAAGCTTTCACCAATGCATGCCGCCAGCGTTACACTGTGAAGAAAAATGGCCGGCTGGGTTACCCTTGTCTGTTTGAGGTCTTCCTCACTGCCACCAAACATGATATCTGTAAGTCGAAAACCAAGTATTTCGTTGGCATTCTCCATCATGCCTTTTGCCAGAGCATAATTACTATAAAGATCCTGAGCCATGCCGGGGAATTGCGATCCCTGACCGGGAAATACATATGCTTTCATTCTAGAAATTTTACGGCGAAAAATAATACATTTACGGGTTCAAGCTCATGGGTGTTTAACCACAAAGTCCTGAAAGAAATTTCATACGAAGGATCACAAAGGTTTTAGCTCATTTTTAAGCTGACGCAGCCTTCAATACAAAGCTCACGTTACAACGAGTCGCCTGCTAAGTTCATTAGCCTATGCTTGCAAATTATGGTGCCTTTTTGAATTTTTATTTACACAGAATCGATGATGTATTTCTTCACTGAATTGTTAAGTGATGCCATGAAAACCTGGTGTTCTTGCGTGAAATTTCTTTGAGGCCTTTGTGGTTTCTTGCACTTGCGTTCTAAAACGGTGATCTGATCCATTAATTTGGGATTAATCAAACGTTAAAGTAATTTCAGCCTTTTACACTAAGCCCCAAATTTGTTCTCCAAGCCTTACAACTTTGAGCAGAAAAACAATCACCATAGTTATTTTACTGGCAATCATTTCGCTGGGACTTATCATCGCGGGTCAGGTTTTCTGGGTGAGGAAGGCCTATGATATGGAAGAAGCACAATTCAACCGGAGGGTATTCGTTGCTCTTTCGGAAGTTGTGCAGTCAATCCGGGTGATGAACAATGACTCTGCTTCTACTGAACCGGTGAAGCAGGTCACGAACAATTATTTCATTGCCAATATCAATGACTCGCCTCAACCATTCTTGCTCGAAAACCTTCTAAAGGATGAATTCGAAAAATCAAATCTGGACGAAGATTTCGAATACGGCATTTATGATTGTTTCACAGATTCAATCGTTTTTGGTAGCAAAATTTCATTCAAAGATGGTTCGAGAACAGAAAAAGCATACCAGATTCACACAATTGAAAATTTCGAACCGGATGGACACTATTTCGGAGTTCTTTTTCCAAACAAGTCTTCCTTCATTATCAAACAGCTTGATTTCTGGATGTATTCAAGTTTTGTGATCTTATTAATCATCATCTTTTTCTCTTATACCGTTTTTGTAATTCTGAAACAAAGACGACTTGCAGAAATAAAGACGGACTTTGTAAACAATATGACGCACGAGCTTAAAACTCCGATATCAACGATCGGATTATCTGCTGAAGCCATTTCAAATCCGGATATCATTCAGAATCCGACACGTTTACAGCAATATGTCGCAATCATTAAGAACGAAAACTCCAGGCTAAGGAATCAGGTAGAGCGCGTTCTGCAGATTGCTTCACTTACGCCAAAAAAAGTGCAGCTGAAAAATGAACTGCTTGACGTGCATGAAATCATCAACAAGGCAATTGGCACCTTTCAGGTTCAAATCGATGAGAATGAAGGAAAGATTCTAACCGATCTGAAAGCATCCATTTCGATCATCCGTGGTGATGTGGTGCATATTACCAATGTCATCTATAACCTGCTCGACAATGCAGTGAAATATAAATCCGACAATCCGGAAATTAAAATCAACACTTACAATCAAGGTGATCAATTGGTGGTTGAAATCATGGACAATGGAATTGGTATCAGCAAGCAGCATCACAAGATGATCTTTGAAAAATTCTACCGTGTGCCAACTGGAAACCTTCATTCCGTGCGAGGTTATGGGCTGGGTTTATACTATGTAAAGACCATCATGAAAGCGCATCAGGGAGCAATAAAAGTTTCGAGTACTCCCGGTAAAGGAAGTACATTCACACTCACATTCAACAACACTAAATAATGGATTCCGATAAATACCTAGCCAAAATTCTTCTGGTTGAAGATGATCTGAACCTTGGTTTTGTCATTCAGGACACCCTCAAAATAGAAGGATTCAAAGTGCATTTGTGCAAAGATGGCAAGGAAGGCCTGCTGCAGTTCAATAAAGACAACTACGACCTCTGCCTTCTTGATGTTATGATGCCCAAGAAGGATGGGTTTTCTCTGGCAGAGGATATCAGAAAGGTCAATACTGAAATTCCTATAGTATTCCTGACCGCACGCGGATTGCCGGAAGATAAAATCAAAGGCCTTAAACTCGGCGCCGATGATTATATAACAAAACCCTTCAGCAGTGAAGAACTTGCATTGAGAATAAAAGCTATTCTCAAACGAAATCCAAAATTCAAATCAGAAACAGCAGAAAAGAAAAAAATACGCATTGGTTCTTTCGATTTCGATCCATCGAATTATGAACTCAGCCATGAATCCGGCAAAAAGAAACTAACCAAAAAAGAGGCAGACCTGTTGAAGCTTCTTGCGGAGCATCAGGGGCAAGTAATAGAGAGAGAAATACTTGCTAATATGGTGTGGGGTGATGACAGCTACTTCGTTGGCCGGAGCATGGATGTTTTCATTACAAAACTCAGGAAATACCTGAGCGCTGATCCATCTATCTCAATTACCAATGTTCATGGTGTGGGTTTCCGTCTGGAAACAGACAATCAAGGGGGATAACGATTCATTGTAATTACTTTGTATCATCGCAGGCCGTAAATATTTCTTACATGCCTCACAATCACCAACTACATATTCTTATCGGATGTGCTGATGCACGCGACCTGAGCCAAATTCAGCTCGATGTCATCAACTCCAAAATCCGCGATTTTGCCATTAAGGGGAAAAAAGTTCAAATGCAGACAATACGCGCTGCAGGTGCTTTTATCAGCCCCGATGTCTACCAGGACATCAAAAACATCATACTGACCTATCAAAAAGAAATACCTGCCGATTTTGCTGAGGAAGGTTATTATGTGCACATTCAAAGTCATGGCCATCTCACCGAAGACAGCAATACCAATTACATATCGCACATCTATGACATGAGAATTGTGGAGGGTTCGCCTCTCAATTGTGGTATGCTCCATGCGAGTTCAGTTGGAGTAGAGATTGAACAACTCATATTATCCAATAAACTCAAATACCGTCTCGGCAATGAGGTTATTGAGGTGAACAATGACGAAGGACTCAGAAGGTTGTTGAGAGATGTTTACGCCTACGATGGCTTTTTGGCAGGCGACTGGATAAAAAGTATTGATTTGCTACGCACCCACCCAAGGGCGCAAAAAAGCACTTTAGAAAAGATGATCGCGGTTGATCCTGACCTCAAACGTCTTGACATCAAAATTACAGCGGGAATTCAGGATTATTCTATCCACGGATTGATCAGACTGGATGGCGGCGAACCCAAATCCTTATTCTGGGATGAAGTTCAGGAGGAAATTCGCGAAAAGGCCAAAGAACGTCTCGATGAACTCAGAGGTCAATCAGAAAAACAGACACCACTGGCCGGACTTGTTTGTATGGCCGACCCAAGAGCCACGTCCAGAACTTCGGCCAGTAAGTACTACTATCACTACAAGGGTATTCCCGAGCCTGCTGAATACATGGCAAACACCGTTTTCAATCTGTCGGGAAGCACTTTTGACATTCCCTCAATTCCTTTCGGACCGTACGCAATTACTGGCTTCTATTACGCTGTAAAGTTTCTGGGACTCACGGATCAAATGGTGATGGGTACGGATGAAGCGCAGACCAGGCGGATCTTGCACAAAATGAAGGCTGATCCAATTATGAATCTCATCATTGAAAAATTCGGTGTCAATTTGATTCTCCTGAATCAAAAAGAACTGGTATGATCGTAAGGAAGAATCTTGACCCCAAAATAGTCATACGTGTTGGCTGGAAACGTGTGACCACTTTGATCATGATCTCTCTGTTCGCGGTTTATCTTCAAAGGCATACCTGGCTGGATGTAAGCATAGATCCTGTACCTGCCAGCATTTTGTTTATCGCCATTGCATTCTTAATCAGTTTTCGGGTCAATAGCGCCTATGAACGCTGGTGGGAAGTAAGAAGACTTTGGGGCAACATCACCAATGACTGCCATTTGCCGGAATATTGAAATCAACCTCTTTGAAATGATGGGTGAAACTGAATTGCCAAAACCGATAGAACCGGTGCATGGCATGCTCTATTGATTGACTGCAGGCAAATCTTTACCGGTCATTCTTTTATACAACCTGTATCCATAATATACTGCGAGAGTTAGCATCCCTGATACGAAAAAAATCAATGCCTGGGGACGCGTACAATCCTCGCAGGTCAGTTCCCCGTACATCCAGATTGAATTGGCACTGATCCAGAAGAGCACCGCCAGATTGTGTGCGAACTCTGATAAAATTCTTCGTGTCTTAATTACCACCCAAATAGCAATGAGTACAGTAGGAAAAATCATTGCTATCGCCAGATTCTTAGAAAGCAAACACCAGCACAAATCTTTGGTAAGCCAAAAGATAACATGCATGTTTTCGATCTTTCGAAGTTTTTCGGAAATCATGTCGCAATATCGCAACTATTTATTTACCGATAAATTTTGCAACTCCCTGATCAAAATTCATGGTCACCAGTTCCCAGCGCATAAAACGCGCCAACAAAGTGGTTACGACAGGACGGGGGATATTCGTCAATTTGGATAGCTGACTCACCGAATGTCCTTCGCTGGCATTCAGTGCTGCAAACAGTTTTTTTTCTTTTTCAGTGTGAAAATATTTTTCGGTGGCGGGTGTGAAATCACTTTTCCAATATTGCATCAAAACACCGGGTGCAGGAAAATTCTGGTCGTTTCTGCGGATATAGGCAACTTTGTTTCCATCGATATCCACAGCTCCATGAGGTCTGTGCTTTGAGGGATCTATGATCACTTCAAGCACATACTTTTCTCCGGCTTTCCATGCCTGGGTCTTATATTCTACTCTTGGCTGGCAATAAAGGGTTGCGGCGGCCTCAATCATATGGGATTCTTCCTCCGGTCGTGCTCCGGCAATGGCGCCATTGTCCTTCACACCAACGAGCAATGTGCCGCCATCCGTATTGGCAAATGCACTCATGGTAATGGCAATCTTGCGTGCGTCATTGATGGCGTACTTGAAATCAAGTTGCTGATGTTCTCCCTGCGCGATTTTTATCGCCAGATATTTCGGTATGATAATCTGCTCCTTAGGCACTGCTCAAAAATAGAATGGAAAACAGCAAACACTTATTCATCAGCAGAAATGACTCATCGAATAATTTGGGCCAAACAAAAAGCCGCCTCTTAAGAAGGCGGCTCTTGTTATCGTATTTTTTTCTATTTACCGCAGAACACTGACGGTAAACAAATTGGTTCCAAGGGAAGAATTGATCTGCACATGATACATACCCTGACTCAAGCCATTTGTATCAATTTGTATGCGTTGCGCGCCGGATACCTTGCTGAAAGTATTGCTCACCAATTGGCCCATGTTGTTGAATACACGTACGTCAAGTTCCGCAGGCATCTCACTCCACTCAACATTCAGAGACTGACCAATGCTGGTTGGATTCGGATAAACAATAAACGTTTGGTCCGTGTTGCTCTCAGCTACCGATACGACCACGTTAACATCAAAGAAACCTTGTAATAATTGGTCATCGCTGAGGTTTCCTGCCGCATCACGCGCATCTGATTCAACATACAGATCAATATCCGCCATAGATGTCAAATCCTGAGGAACGTCAAAACATGCTTTGTAGGTTGTCGGACTCAACCACTCTGAACCATCTGCGTTGAAAGTAAGGCTTGGCACAAAACCAGGAAAGCTCACCTCAGGTGCGGTATTCTCATCCATCACTTCATCGTAGATAACCAGAATTGTAAATCCATTATCACCCTGATTAGCGCTGGTCACATTGTAGGTATTGGCACTTGCAGTAATGATTTCAGGATTTTTGGTATCGATATCGAAAACATCAAAACCAAAAAACTCAAGATTCTGAGAATTACCGGCATCATCAACAGCAGAGACAAGGCTCACTGCAAGAGACAATACTTCTTCATTTGCGTCTTCTATGAAATAAACAGCTCTGTATGTATCTGAATCGATCCATTCAGAAGCCATTATATCCAATGTCAAAGTGTTCGCAAGAGGATCACCTCCAGAGAAAGTGATGCCAGGAACCACGGTCATATCCATGGAATCGTCGAAGTCAAAATCAAGCATGAAATTATCTCCATCAAGTTGATCAGAAATTACTTCTGCATTGGCATTTACAGATATAACTTGAGGATTATGTGTATCAATATTCAAAACATTGGTTGCTGAAAAATTGACCTGAAGATTTCCATGTTCATCTTTTACACCCATCTGCGCTATATCAACGTCTGATACATCCACATCTGCATCGGTAATAAAATAAATAGCAGAATACGTGAACTCGTCAACCCAGCCGCTGGCGCTTTCGTTGAACCACAAGGAACTCATAACACCACCTTCCGGGAACGAAATGGAAGGTGTATCATTGATATTCACAGTTTCGTCAAAAGTAAATTCCAATTGCAACTCTGTTCCTGCATCGGCATCTGAGATTTCTGTCGCAGACAATGCAACACCTTCCACGGTAGGATTGCGTGTATCAATGATGACCAGATTATCGATGCCAAAAATCAACTGCACGTTGCCATTCACATCCACTCCGGCAGCTGATTCGATATCAACATTGTCAAATTCCTCATTGTTATCAATTGCATTGAATACGGCATTGAATACGGTGTTATTATCAGTCCAACTGCTCGATGCTGCATCAAACTGAAGCGTCGCAGAAGCATCATCACCCGTGAAAGTAATCACCGGTAAAACATCCGGATTCATTGGTTCCGTGAAGCTGAAAGAAACCGTAAGCTGAAGTGGAACTTCAACTTCGGCATCTGTGATTGCAACTGGCAGATTATTGGTAAAATAACCAACCACACCTGGATTTTGGGTATCAACCAATACTTCAGTGCTGATACCGGGCAGGTTGTTTACACCATTGATGTCTTGTGCTCCGGCCACAGAAATGTGAAGATCATCGATTGTAACGTTGGCATCTGCAATCATGAAATCAGCAACATAGGTGTCAACATCTGTCCATTGTCCGCCATCAACGATAAAAGTACTTGAAACATCAGAACCAACGAAAGTCAGTTGAGGTGTTATAAGTGGATTCATCGGTTCATCAAAAACGATGGTTACACTCCAGTTGCTGCCAGCCAGTGCATCATTGATCAGCTCGCTGGAGAAGGTAATTTCATCTACCCGGGGAGGATCCTGAGTCATAAGTTCGTTGGCTTTGTTAAAGCACTGTGGCCCTACTATCATTCCAACCTCACGGCCGGGAATATCATCCTGCGGCGGATGCAGACCTCCATAAATTCTGGAAACGCTGCACTGATCAGACGCATCGCGATAGGTTGCCCATTGCAATTTAACTGTAACAGACGGACCTTCGTCTGCGATCAGGTATTCACCCGCCTCAGCGACAAACTCTGAGTAACCACCCGGGAAATATTCATCCCCTGTGATGAGTGTCATGATTTCTGCGCCCGTTCTGGAATAAGTAGAGTGACCTGAATAGTAACCAGCGAATGGAGGCGTTACAAATCCCGCTGTCTGGTATGTCCACCAGTTTTCAGCAAGCAACCATCCTGCACCATCAATGCCTGTGCCTGCAAAAGGCCCACGCCAGGAGTAGATCTTGATCTTGTTCACGTGTTCATTGTTCGTTCCTGCAAGTTCATCGCCTTCCTCTACCAGTTCGATGTATCCCGGAATCAAAGGCAATCCGGCAGGATGATAACTTGGCAGCATCGGATCGGTGCTTTGCCCTTTGCTACCCATCCAGCGAATAGCCATGATCGGACGTGTATAATCATAATATCCTTTGGCGCTCCAGCAGGCCACAGCAGCGTCATGTATACCTCCACCAAGAGCAAAATATCCGCGCACATCCCATTCAAGATTGGAAAGCAGATCGCCTTCACCCATCCAACGTTTTTCCAACATCGGATGGTCTGCTACCTCATTGAACAGTTTGAACCAGTGCCCTGGAGGTGTTTCGGATGCCGGGCCGTCTGCCCAATATTGCGAAAGCACCCTGGTGAAGTCACTGCGAGGCACCATCTGAACTTCATAAGGCTCGCCCGTTACAGGATTGATACCATGGCCGGGGTCATTCACACCGCCATTGAACATATCATAAAAAGCCTGATATTCTTCAAAACTATGCGGAAGCTGTGCAGCACTCGTGATATTTAAACCACCAATGTTATTCGGCGAGGCATCAACCATCACGCCATCGTTGTTGTCATGGAAAGAATGCCAGATAATGTTCATCACATATCCCCACTTGAAGAAACTTTCATCCAATCCGGTTTGCAGCGTCGTATCGAGATATGGCGGTGCTCCGGGATCAAGATATACCTTCCAATCATGGCCATCACGTTGATAGACATCCGACTGGTCTTCTGTCAAAGCAAATGGCACCACATTGCCCCATTCGTGGGAAAGCGCTGGTGCTCCTGTTCCTGGCGGACACTCAATAGGAATGCCATTCTGGTCGATACACTGGTTCAGAACAAGAGCCTGCCAGCGATTCGGGTCTGTCACGTTCGGGTTTCCAGGTAACAATGGAGAAATCTGACCGTTTATTGGCTGATAATATTGGTTAGCATAATTGAGCTGCTGATTGGAGCCATCCTGCAATGCAAACTCCTGCATTTTTGCAGCGATGTAATTACCAAGCTTGGCAGGATCTCCATCGCTGTAATCAGTAGATGTGATAGCGGGATCATAACCCAATGCAGTCATCTGCGCATTGATAAAGCCCTGAATGGTCAGCAGATTGGCTCCCGGAGCAAAAATCGTGTAACGATTCCAGAGTGTGCGGTACATGGCATAGCTGATCGCCTTTTCCTGTGCCGCCAACAGATCGCCGTCTGCAGGCATGGGGATACCATCGAAAGGACAAGTATAATTGCCCCAAGTATTGCCCAAAAAGAAAGGTGTTGCCTCTTCATTATATACTGCCCATGCATCATACATCACCACGGAGCAGTGAAAGAGGTGGCGGGCATGCACAGTTGGTTTGGCAAAATATTTCCGGATGCAATTGAGTTGACATTCATTCCATTGTCTTGCTACTGACGATTGGCTATGCAATGCCGAAAAAGATACGAGCATGAGCATTGCAGCAAGAATCACTTTATTGAAGTGTCTGGTAAAAATTACTTTCATGATCAAGAATTGATTGTTAAGTGTAGTTTATTGCTTTGTTTAGTTCAACAACAAATTTATCAATTATTGACTTTGGCATTTCAATACTCGCTAAATAAATCCATTGAGAAACCAACATTAATACGCGAAAATATGGAATGGATGCCCTGATATCTGTCACTGACAGGAAAGAAGATATAAAATGCGCCGTTTCTATCAATCTATCAATGGATTTCATTTTTAAAAATCTTTCCTTCCGGCGCATAAAACGCATGTGGCGGTTCAAGTTTTTCAACCTTAGTTTTGCAATCTCAATAAGCGCCTCTTTTTAATATGAACATAGAACAGATTTATACCAATTGCCTTGCCCAGGGGGCATATTACATCACCAGTGAAGGTGAAGCCGCCATCATTGATCCACTCAGGGAAACCAGACCTTACATCGACCGCGCTACCAAAGATGGTGTGAAAATCAAATACGTATTCGAAACACATTTTCATGCTGACTTTGTTTCAGGTCATTTGGATCTCAGCAAACAAACCGGCGCACCGATCGTGTATGGGCCCAACGCAAACCCCGAGTTTGAGGCCATCATTGCCAAAGACGGTCAGGAATTCAAAATTGGAAAACTTACCCTTCTGGCCATGCACACCCCGGGCCATACCATGGAAAGCACATGTTACCTGCTTCGCGATGAATCAGGAAAGGACATAGCGCTGTTCAGTGGTGATACACTCTTCCTTGGAGACGTTGGCAGACCCGACCTTGCTCAGAAATCGGCATCCATGACACAGGAGCAACTGGCAGGCATGCTCTACGATTCTTTGATGACCAAGATTATGCCACTTGCCGATGACGTGACTGTCTACCCCGCCCACGGCGCCGGAAGCGCCTGCGGCAAAAACATGATGAAGGAAACAGTGGATACCTTGGGCAATCAGAAGAAAATGAATTATGCATTGAATCAGCCTGATAAAGCGTCGTTCATTCGTGAAGTAACAGATGGCCTGTTACCTCCTCCCGGCTATTTCGGTATGAATGTGGCCATGAACAAAAAGGGATATGACAACTTCGATGTAGTGCTTAGCAAAGGACTAAAAGCCATCAAAGTTGAAGAGTTGGCTGCTGTCCTTGATATAACCGGAGCACTGTTGCTTGACGTTCGAAGTGCCGGAGATTTTAGCAAAGGTTTCATTCCTCGTTCTATCAATATTGGACTTAAAGGTGATTTTGCTCCATGGGTTGGAGCCATTGTCATGGATGTTAAAACTCCATTGGTGTTGGTTGTTAATCCGGGAGATGAGCAAGAGGCAATTACCCGACTGGCACGTGTTGGATTCGATCATGTGCTCGGATATCTCGAAGGCGGATTTGATGCCTGGAAAGCGGCCGGACATGAAATTGACTCCGTTAACCGTATCACCGCAGCTCAATTCAAAAATGAATTCATTGAAGAAAAGAGTGTTGTGATTGATGTGCGCAAAGAGACCGAATACAATGCAGAACATGTGAGTGAAGCATATTCACGTCCTTTGGCTGCCATCAATGAATGGTTTAGTAAACTGAATGATCAACCCTTTTTCCTGCATTGTCAGGGCGGATACCGAAGCATGATCGCAGCTTCAATTCTTAAATCAAGAGGCATTCATAATTTCAAAGAAATTGATGGCGGTTTCAAGGCAATAGCCGAAGCCGGATTACCGAAGTCAGATTTCGTTTGTCAAAGTAAAACAACTTTCTCCTAATGGATTTATTGAATCAACCCTGGCCCTGGTATATCGCAGGTCCACTGATTGGACTCACAGTTCCTGCACTTTTTATTTTAGGGAATAAAACCTTTGGCCTCAGTTCATCGCTGAGGCATATCTGTGCGGCCTGTATTCCTGCCAATATTCCATTTTTCAAATACGACTGGAAAAAAGAATCTTGGAACCTGTTGTTTGTGGCTGGCATATTCCTCGGTGCTGTTTTAACCACCGCACTGTTACACAATGAAGGTCCGCTTCAGATGCATCCTGACCTCGCTGCCGACCTCGCTGCATCAGGAATCGATGATTACAGCAATCTTGTCCCTTCGCAATTGTTCAACTGGGAAGCGCTGTTCAGTATTCGTGGTTTTGTCTTTATAGTCATCGGAGGTTTTCTGGTAGGCTTCGGCACCCGATGGGCCGGCGGATGCACCTCCGGACATGCCATCACGGGATTATCAACCCTGCAATGGCCATCATTGGTAGCAACTATTTGTTTTATGATCGGCGGACTCGTGTGTGCCAATTTCATCGTTCCTTTCATCCTAACACTCTGAATCATATGCAAAACCAGAATAACACAGACTTGAATAAACGTCTTGAGGATGCCATGTGTGTGAACGAAACGCAACTTCAGCATCCCTGGTGGCACGCATTAAAATATCTCGCTGTGGGAATGGTGTTTGGCATGCTCTTCATCAAAGCAGAAATCATTTCCTGGTTCCGCATTCAGGAAATGTTCAGGTTTCAGTCTTTTCATATGTATGGTGTCATAGGATCTGCGGTGTTCACCGGCATGATCAGCGTGATGATCATCAAAAAATTCAACATCAAAACCATCTATGGCGAAAAGATCGTTTTTCACAAAAAGCAATTCAACAAAGGCAATATATATGGTGGCCTGCTGTTCGGATTTGGATGGGCCATCACAGGTGCGTGTCCGGGTCCGCTTTATGCGCAAATTGGCACGGGGGCAACAGTCATCGTCATTACATTGTTGAGTGCCATTGCTGGAACATGGTTTTACGGTTTAATGAAAGAAAAACTCCCCCACTGATTGCGGAGGAGTTTATATCTGAATAATACATTCTATTGCTGATCCGGATTGCGGATGACATGGAATGTTCCGTTGGTCATCTGCGCTGAAACGATGTCAATGCCTTCAAAATGGGAGACAGTTCCGCTGAAGGTACCACTAATGGGCTGACCGACGTTTCCGCTTTGAGTCACCGTAAGCGTCCCGCTTTCGGCAAACCAAAGATCGCCATTGATCGAAAAACCAATCACCGCATCAGGATCATTTTCCAAATCCCACGAACC
>JBEIHH010000045.1:0-23793 GCA_040381475.1 Crocinitomicaceae bacterium
ACGGCCATATTTTTATAAAAGAATAAACCCGTACTGAATTCATTCCAACTCCATACATCGATATCGCCATCATTGTCATAATCTTCCATTGCCGGTATATCCGGAGAAATGCTATAAATGCCGGACGTATTGCTGGTTGGCCCCCAGTCATAAAAAGCTGTGATACTCGGCGTAGGTGTAGCACTGAATTCAAGCTCACTTACTGACAAGTTCCAGTAAATTCGAAATCCGCTACCTGTGTTGGCACAAATGTCCTCCTTGCCGTCACAGTTCATGTCGCGCAAAAGCACCCAGTTGCGTAAATTGGAAGGAAATAGATGATTATATTCCCTGGTATACTTATAGCTGATGGCACCCGGAGTATCATCCTGATTGATGAAAATGCTGATGCGCGAGCCTATTCTGTCGAATATGAAAAGATCTTTTTTGCCATCGAGATTCACATCCAAAGAAGAAACCTGACAGGAATTCAATCCTCCAGCCCAGGCATTGGGCAGCGTAGCGTTGTTTCTTGTTACCTCAATCTCGTATAATCGTTCATAGGCCTGAGCGAACATTTGCTTAAAGCCGGCAGTTAGTTGTAAAAAGAGGAACAAGAAAATCAAAATTCTCATACGGTGAATATACATCCTATGCACTGGTATCCCTACTTGATTAAGAATTTACCCTATCCACATTGAATGATCGGATAAGCAGAAGCCAAATCTCCGAATTGGGGTGCATTCAAATTCAGGATAATTTGAAGATTAGGATTCCAACGATGAACCAATTAATTGGGTTGTGATGTATTTGCGGACGCATGCTTTGTTGATATTTGAAAGCCTGATTTTCAGGTTGGACAACCGACCTTATTTTCCACCGAACGAAATAAACTGATAACCTCTTCAAAACTTAGTTTGGAAGAGGCTTGGCTAGTTTGTTTCGATTCTAACATTTTAACAACATGAGGTTTAAAAGCTACATTTACCCTACACTTCTTTCCTTTATCCTCTTTTTCAATCTTTCGATTTTTGCGCAGCAAGATCTTCCGAATCAGGAAGACAGAACCTGGCAGGAATTGATGAATGATCCAAATGCCAATTTTTTCGAAACACAACAAAAATTCAAAGAATACTGGCAGGACAAGCCCGTCACCAAAGGCAGTGGCTTCAAGGCTTTCAAAAGATGGGAGTGGTTCAATGAGCCTCGTGTAAGTACTTCGGGTCAATTGCCTCAACCGGATGCTGTATGGCAGGCCATGCAGGAACAACCCGATATGTTCAACAACAATTCAAACATGCCCGGTGATTGGTATTACATCGGTAATACCTCTGTGCCTTCAGGTGGTGGTGGCGCAGGCCGTATCAATGGTATTCGGGCTTTGCCTGGTAGCACTACCACGTTTTTCGCCTGCGCTCCCGGTGGCGGTTTATGGAAGACCACGAATACAGGTGTCTCATGGTCAGCTGTTGGCACTGATTTTCTTGCATCAATAGGAACATCAGATGTAGCCATTGATCCGAACAATAACAACATCATGTACCTCGCAACCGGTGATTGTGATGCAGGGGATACATACGCATTGGGTGTGCTGAAATCCACGGATGGTGGTCTGACATGGAATACAACCGGTTTGAACTGGACCGCTAGCCAGACAAGAAGAACCGCCAGAATTCTTATTCATCCAACAAACACACAGATTGTGGTTTGCGCCACCTCCAATGGAATTTTCAGGACGACTGATGGAGGAATTTCCTGGGGTCTTGCGCAAAGCGGTGATTTCAAAGACCTGAATATGAGACCAGGCGACCCAAACGTATGGTATGCTTCTACGGATTTATTTTATCGCTCAACCGATGCCGGTGCCACATGGACACAGATTGCAACAGGCCTTCCGACAGCGACCAATTCGCAGCGTATGTCGATTGCAACGACTGCTGCAGATGCCAATGTCGTTTACGCTCTCTGCAGTGGCAATGATTCGGGGCTTCTGGGTGTTTACAGATCATCAGATAGCGGAGTTACTTTCATCCAGCAGGCAGACAATCAACCGAATTATTTGAACTGGGCAACAACTGCAACCAACGATACAGGTGGTCAAGGCTGGTATGACTTGCGTATCGAAGCAAGTCCGTTGAATGCCAACGAAATTTATATCGGAGGTGTTAATCTCTGGAAATCTCTGGACGGAGGTGTTAACTGGACATTGGCTGGTCACTGGTATGGAGGTGGTGGTGCACCATATGTCCACGCGGATATACACGCCATTTATTTTGTTCCGGGCACAAACAGGTTGCTTGTGGGTAATGATGGTGGCGTTTTCACCACTACCAATGGTGGTCCTAATTTCAGTGATATTTCTACCAACCTTCCTATCGCACAGATTTACAAACTGAGTGTCGCCGGCACCAATGCCAACATTGTCATTTCCGGATGGCAGGACAATGGAACCAATCTTAAAAATGGAGCAACACATACTCGCCCGATAGGCGGTGATGGAATGGATTGTCAGATCAATCCAGCCAACGCAAGCATTATGTATGGTTCATTGTATTATGGTGCAATTTTTAAAAGTACAAATGGCGGTACTAGTTTTAATTCCATCGTTAATTCAGGAGGTACCAACGAGGATGAAGATGGCGCATGGGTTACTCCTTTTGTACTGGGTCCGAATCCAAACCATATTTTCATGGGTAAATCCCGTGTTTTTGTGTCAACGGATGCAGGAGTGACCTTCACGGGATCTGCAGCCTTTGGCGGCACAGGAGATTGCAATGACATTGCAGTTGCTCCTTCTGATGCAAACATTATTTATGCGTCTAAAGGTGGTTCACTGTTTAAGAGTACCGACAATGGCCTGACTTTTAATGCTGTGACAGGCATGCAGGGTTCTTATATCACGGACATTGCCATTCACAGTACTGATCCAAATAAGGTTTGGGTTACGTACTCTAATTATTCTGCCGGAGGAAAAATCTATTATACTTCAAACGGAGGAACCACGTGGACGAATATTTCCGGCTCACTTCCAAATTTGCCAGCCAATGCGGTAGTTTATCAGCCAGGTACTAACGATGGCATATACGTAGGAATGGATGCCGGTGTTTATTACCGCGATAATACGCTGGGCAATTTTACGCCTTACATGAACGCGTTGCCTAACGTAGTTATAACGGAGCTTGACATCAATACGAATACGAGCACCATCACTGCATCCACCTATGGACGTGGAATATGGAGAGCGCCTCTATTCACTCTCCCAACACTTGATGCAGTTTTGAGTCAGGTGCTTTCTCCAACCGGTTCATACTGCACAACAACAGTTAATCCTCAAATTGAAGTGCTCAATGCAGGACAGAATCCGATCATTTCAATGACAATACAGTATCAAGCGAATGCCAACCCGGTGCAGACTTATAACTGGACAGGAAATATTACCACGGGCAATACTGCACTCATCAATTTGCCTTCTATGAATTATGGGGCAGGTGCGTTCACATTTACTGCAACTATAGTTTCTGTAAATACCCTCACAGATGATTTGACTACTAATAATTCCTCGTCATCTTCATATTATTGTATCGAAGCGAACAACAATGCCATACTGGTTCTCGAAACAGATTGCTGGGCGAATGAAACTTCCTGGAATATTACAGATGCAAGTTCTGCAGTCGTATACTCAGGCTCGGGCTATTCCAATGAAACTACTTATAACATACCGCTCTGTCTGGGTAATGGCTGTTATACCTTTAATATTTTCGACAGTTATGGTGATGGTCTTTCAGATCCGGGTTGTTCGCAGGGTAATGGTTCTTATCAAATCTACGACGTTCCGACTTCCACAGTATTGGTGATGATGGGAGCAGCAAACTTCGGCAGCGGCGCGAGTCACGCCTTTTGCTATCCTCTTGGTAACATACCCGGCTGCATGAACAATCTTGCATGTAATTACAATCCACTTGCGAACATTGATAACGGCTCATGTTTATTCGGCCCGGTAAACGATCTATGTGCTGGTGCATTAACACTTACAGTGAATGCAGCAGCCACAGCAACTGCAAATACCGGTACATGTCTGGAAGGTACTAACCCATCATGCGGTGGTGCAAACCCTATCAGGGATGTTTGGTTCAAATTTGTATACTCCGGCGGTCCTGTTACCATCACCACCAATTTTGCAGGTGGTACATTAGCAGATACTCGAATTGCTGTCTATGGATCTTGCGGCGGTGCACAAATCGCTTGTAACGACGACATTGGCGGCGGTAACTACAAATCAACAATCACCATCGCCTGCGGAACACTAACACTTGGCAATACTTATTACATACAGGCCGGAGGGTATAATTCAGCAACTGGTACATTCAGTATTCGCGTTACAGCACCCGTTGAAACTTGCAATCTGGCCGATGATGATTGTGATGGTCAGGTTGATGAAGGATTTGACTTCGACGGAGATGGTTTCAACTCTTGTTCCGGCGACTGCAACGATAACAACAATCTGATCTATCCGGGTGCAACAGAAACTTGTAACACCGTTGATGATGACTGCGATGGTTCCGTAGATGAGGGAGTAACAACTGTTTACTACCGTGATTTTGATAACGACGGATTCGGCAACATTTCCATCACAATTCAGGCATGTTCAGTAACGGCGGGTTACGTTACCAACAGCACAGACTGTAATGACAGCAACAACGCCATTTATCCCGGAGCAACTGAAGTTTGCAACACTGCGGATGACGATTGCGATGGCAGCGTTGACGAAGGCTTGCTTCTTACTTTCTACCGTGACTTTGACAATGATACTTATGGAGATGCCAGTGTAACAATTCAAGCATGCTCTGCTCCTGTCGGATACGTTGCCAACGACGACGATTGCAACGATGCAAACAGTGCCATTCGCCCTAACGCTACAGAAATCTGTAACAATGTAGATGATGATTGCGATCTGGCAATAGATGAAGGCGTTCAAAACACTTTCTACGAAGATTCGGACAATGATGGATACGGAAATCCTTCAAGCACAACGCAGGCTTGTTCTGCGCCAGCCGGTTATGTGGCAAACAATACAGACTGCAACGACAACAACGTGAACATAAACCCTGGCGCAACTGAAATATGTAATTCTATTAATGACGACTGCGATGGTCAGACTGACGAAGGAGTTCAATCAACTTTCTATCGCGACTTTGACAATGATGGATACGGCAATCCATCCATAACAATTCTGGCGTGCTCTGCCCCTGTTGGTTATGTTTCCAACAACACCGATTGCAACGATTCCAATCTGAACATCAACCCGGCTGCTACCGAGGTCTGCAACACTGCCGATGATGATTGCGATGCTTCTATTGATGAAGGCACTACAACTACTTACTACCGCGATCAGGACAACGACACTTTTGGAGACATTTCTGTCACAACTGAAGCTTGTTCTCAACCAGTCGGCTATGTTTCAAACAGTCTTGATTGTGATGACAGCAATGGTTTTATTTATCCGGGAGCAACTGAAGTGTGCAACATCATAGACGATGATTGCGATGGTCAAACCGACGAAAGTGTTCTCAACACTTATTATCGCGATTTCGACAATGACGGATTCGGCAACATAGCCATCACGATTCAGACTTGCAGCGCTCCAATAGGATATGTAGCAAACGATCAGGATTGTAACGACAACAACAGTGCTATCAGACCAAACGCCACAGAGACATGTAATGGTGTAGATGATGATTGCGACTTGTCGATTGATGAAGGATTCGATCAGGACAACGACGGATACACGACATGTGAGGGTGATTGCAACGACAACAACTCAAACATATTCCCTAGTGCACCTGAGGCATGCAATGGCGTTGATGACAATTGTGACTCGTTCATTGATAACGGTGTAACATTCCAGAATTATTACGCAGATACCGATGGCGATGGATATGGCAGCACACTGCTTGGAAACTTTTGCAGTCCACCGGCAAATTCATCGTTGAACAACCTGGATTGCAATGACGGCAACCCTGCAATTAATCCGAATGAAACAGAATTGTGCAACAACATCGATGACAACTGTAACAGTCAAACAGACGAAGGATTTGATGTTGACAATGACACTTATACACTGTGCGAAGGAGATTGCGATGACAATGATGCATCGGTAAATCCCGGAGCTAGCGAAACCTGCAATGGCACCGATGATGATTGTGACGGGCAGATAGATGAAGGCGTGATGCTCATCTGGTATGCCGACGTTGACGGAGATGGTTTTGGACTATCTGCTCTAACAACCATGGCTTGCACGCAACCTGTTGGATTCGTCAACAACTCTTCTGATTGCAACGATTCTGATAATGCCATAAAGCCAGGTGCAACAGAACTGTGCAATGGTTATGACGACGACTGTGATGGTCAGGCAGACGAAGGATTTGATGTTGATAACGACGGATTCACCACCTGCGAAGGTGATTGCAATGATGGCAATTCAGCCATCTATCCCGGAGCAATAGAAGTTTGTAATAGCAGTGATGACGATTGTGATGGGTTTACAGATGAAGGATTTGACAACGATAACGACGGATACACAACCTGCGGTGGAGATTGTAACGACAACAATCAACTGATTAATCCAGGAGCAACGGACATCTGTAATTCTGCTGACGATGATTGCGATACTTCAATAGATGAAGACGCCACATTCAACAATTACTACGCAGACAATGATAACGATGGCTACGGAAGTACTCTTTTAGGAAGCTTCTGCTCTCCTCCGGCGAATTCTTCTTCCAACAACTTAGATTGCAATGACAGCAATATGGCAATCAAACCCATTGCCATTGAAGTATGCAACAATGCTGATGAAAACTGCAATGGTCAGATAGATGAAGGTTTCGACAACGACAATGATGGTTTTACAACCTGCGAAGGAGACTGTAACGACAACAACGCACAGACCTATCCGGGAGCAACTGAAACATGCAATGATTCTGATGACGATTGTGACGGACAAATTGATGAAGGTCTTCCATTGCTCACCTGGTATATCGATGCGGACGGTGATAGTTACGGGTCGGCGGTGCTTCCTCCATTACAGGATTGTGGACAACCTGCCGGCTACGTTGCGAACAACCTCGATTGCAATGATGGCACTGCAGTGATCAGACCCAATGGAATTGAAATTTGCGGCACCGGTATTGATGAAGACTGCGATGCACTTATAGATGAAAACTGCACCGTCGGAACAGCACTAAATGATAATATGTCGACAGCCAGATTTGTGACTAATACCGGCAATACATATCCCTTCTGCACCAACATGCTCAGCACATGCGAAGGAGCAACCGTTTCACCAGAAAGCAATCCTGCCAACGTTGTGACCGGAGAGGATGTATGGTTCAGATTCATTGCTCAGTCTCCGGGAGTGCGTGTTAAACTCTCATCGGGAACTTTCGATGGAGTGTTGGAATTGCGCAATAACCTTGGTGCTGAACTGGATGCTGAGAATGAAACAGGATTCGGAAATGTGGAAGTCCTTAATTACGTGGGATTAACCGAAGGCACTCAGTATTATATCGTGGTTCGCAACTATGACTCATCTCAGGGCAATGGAAACTTCTCGCTTTGCGTGCAGGCATTGCTCGACTCATGGTGTGCATATGGATCCGGAACTTTCCCGATATGCAACAACTATAAGTCGCGTTATACCTATGCTTCATCCTACACATTCCGATTCATTCACAGCCCAACGAATGTGGTGACATCAGTAACAGGAAATGGTCTCATGTCCTTGTCGAATGCAAGTGCAAACCTTGTTCCTGGTGAAACTTACACTGTATATGTTGATGCAACATACAACCTTGCAGATGGCACAGGTAATCCTGAAATCATACAGGTGGTTGGCAATGACTGGCACAGTTTGACCATTGCTCCTCAAGCAAACGTACAAGTGATAGCCACCCAGCGTTGCCCTGCCGTGCTTTATACAAACAGCTACCTGACCGGTTCTCCGCAGGTTTGTGGTTCCCTGTATTACAGGTATGAGTTCACACCGACAGATCAATTGGGAACACCCACCGGTGCAGCCTTCGAAGTGAATACTGCCACCAATCAGCCATTCCAGATATTGGCTTTCTCTTCACCACAGGCATTAACACCAGGTGGTTATTACAGTGTGCGAATTCGTCCTGTTTTCGCCAACGGAGCCGGCACATACGGAACGCCTCAGTGCATCCGCATGTTCGGCAATCCGCCGGTGGTTCTGAACTCGGATGAAGATTCTGGCGATCCACTGTCTGAAGAAAGTGTTTCCTCTTTATTCCTGATTTATCCTAACCCGGGCAATGGTATGATGACTGAAATTTTCATCAGTGATCCTGTTGAAACCAGTGCACAGATTCAGATAACTGATCAGGCAGGAAGAACTGTTTACTACACCACTCTGACCTTTGAAATGGAAACACGAACGCCTATTCTGTTTCAACCAAAACTCAGTGCAGGGATGTATTTCATGACTGCCAGAATTGGAGAAAGGGAAGTAATTCAAAAGCTGATGGTCGAATAACTTGTAACTATCATCCCTTTTTGAAATAAAATGAACCGCGACACTCCTGTCGCGGTTTCTTTTTAACCCATATTAAGTTTCAATTCCATCTCGACAGACGATCTTTGCACCCGAAAATGAGAAATCACCTTATAATTTTAGTGATGTTATTATGCTCTGCTGTCGGTTACGCGCAGCCCGGAGGTAATGGAGGCAAAAAAGGCGGCAAGGGAGGTGGCCCTTCTACAGGTAAGATATACGGAAAAGTCATTGAAGAGGAGAACAAGAAGCCGATTGAGTACGCCGTGCTTCAGGTATTCAGAGCTAAAACCAATCCTGCCGACTCAAGCTACGGAGAACTTATTTCAGGAGGCCTTACTGAAACCAATGGTGATTTTAACGTAGACAATGTGCCGGTGAATGAAAAATTCGTGCTGGTTGTAAGTTTTGTTGGCTTTGGAATGAAAGAAGTCAACTTCACGCTACAGCCATCAGGTCCGGGGCTGGTAGAAAAAGATCTGGGTAACATCAAACTTTCCATCGCTGCTACATTGGGTGAAGTGACAATTGATGGTTCTGACAGTGATATGCGCATCGAATTTGACAAGCGTATTTACGATGTCGAAAAAAACCCTATCAATGCGGGTGGCACAGGCGAAGATGTTCTGCGCAACATACCGTCTTTACAGGTAGATATGGATGGTAATGTGACCATGCGCAACAGCCCTCCTCAAATTTTCGTGGACGGAAGACCAACCACTTTAACCATTGATCAGATTCCTGCTGATGCGATTCAACGTGTGGAAGTGATTACTAATCCTTCGGCGAAGTACGATGCCAGCGGAGGCGCAGGCGGTATTGTCAACATCGTGATGAAACACAACCGCAGCATGGGTTACAATGGCAGTTTGCGTCTTGGTATGGATAGTCGCCCGCGCTATAACGGTGGTGCTGACCTCAACCTGAGGGAAGGGAAATTCAACTTCTTTCTCAACGGTAATTACAACCAACGAAAATCAATCAGCACGGGCAGCACAGACAGGACGTCATATACCACTACCCCATTCACACAACTCGACCAGTCGCAAACCTCTGTCAATCTGGGATATTTCTTAAACGGTAAAATTGGTGTCGACTATTTCGCAGACAACAGAAATACCTTAACTATCTCACAATCTCTTACTCGCGGTAAGTTCAATCCTACGGATGAAATCGAGGCAAGAACCGACAGCCTGATTCCTAATTCTGAACTGCTGCCGTATAGCATGTACTGGCGTGAATCCGTTACCAATCGTGAGTTTCAAAACTGGGGTTCAAGTGTTTTGTTCAAACATCTTTTTGCCAAAGAAGGTACTGAAATCACAGCCGATGTCAACATGAACCGCATCGAAAGCGACTTCATGGGTGATTATGTGAATCGTTATTCCAATGCCTTTTCAAACACACAGCGACAGTCAGGTGGCGGCAAGATGCAACTGTACACCGCACAAACTGACTTTACCAGCAAGGTAAACGAGAACCTAAAGCTGGAATTTGGCCTAAGGGGAGCAATCAGACATTATGAAAGCATTTATGACAACTTCCGTTTGGTAGACAGCACGAATCAATTTGTGTCCATACCAGGTTTGCTTGTCAATTATGAATATTGGGACCAGGTATATGCAGCATATGGCAACGTGTCGAAAAACATGGAAAAATGGAAACTGCAGGCAGGACTCAGACTTGAGAGCAGCGACTACCAGGGAGAATTGAGAGATACGACTGTAAAATTCAGGATACAATATCCGCTTAGCCTATTCCCCTCTTTGTTCATTACACGGGTAATCAATGAAAAACAAGATGTTCAAATTGCATTTTCAAGGAAAATCAACAGACCATCATTCATGCAATTGATACCATTTGTTGATTACAGCGACTCTCTAAATGTCAGCCGAGGTAATCCATTGTTGAGACCTGAATTCACAAATCTGGCCGAACTTTCTTATCAAAACAGTTATAGCAAAAAAAATGTATTCATTGCTACCGCATACGCGCGGTATATCACCGATCTTACCATCCGCAATCAGATCACGGAATTCAACGAAGTCATGAATCAGGACATTGTTGTGAACACTTACGACAATGCTAAAAGTAGCGCGGCATTTGGGCTGGAGCTGGTATCGAGAAGCAATATTACAGAGTGGTTTAGCCTGACCTTGAATCTGAATCTCTACAATTCTTCTATCAATGGCACCAACATCAGCGAAAACTTCTCCAATAGTCTTTCAAGTTGGTGGACCAAGACAAATGCCATAGTGAAATTACCATCCTCATTCACATTTCAGGCATTGTTTGACTATTCGAGCAAAAAGGCGCTTACCGTTGGTTCCAGCGAAAGAGGCGGCGGCATGGGGGGTGGTGGATTTGGTGGTGGCGGCGGTCCGGGCGGTTTTGGAGGAACCGACAATACCGTGCAGGGTTACGTAAGACCAACATATTCGCTAGATCTTTCAATCAAAAAAGAATTCCTTAAAAACAAGAATATGTCACTTACTGTTTCAATGCAGGATGTCTTGCGAACCCGTGTTCAATACACGCACAGTGAAACATCTCTATTCATCCAGGACACTTTCCGCAGGCGCGATTGGCAAGTAGTTCGCATACAGTTTGGCTGGAAATTCGGTAAAGTGGACTCTTCCGTTTTCAAACGGAAAAACATGAAGCAGGACGGTGGAGGCATGGAAGGATGATCATGGAACAGCCTAAGATTATGATTGAAATATGGAGCGACATTGTTTGCCCATTTTGTTATATTGGAAAACGGCACCTCGAAATGGCGCTCGAGTCTTATGAAGGTAAAGACGAGGTAAAAATTATCTGGAAATCTTTTCTGCTGAATCCTGACTTGAAGACGGACACGGAACTTACGCTCGAAGGATATCTCAGTCAATCCAAAGGCATCAGTATGCCGCAAGTCAAAGCCATGACTGAGCGCGTTTTGGAAATGGCTTCAGCAGCCGGACTTCAATACAGACTCGATGAAGCTGTGGTTGCAAACTCACTGAATGCACATAGACTCTTGCATTTTGCACAGGAAAATGGTAAAGGCATGGAAACAAAAGAAAGCTTGCTGAGCGCGTATTTCAGCGAAGCAAAAAACATTGATGATACAATTGTGCTTCAAGCACTGGCGGCAGAATTAGATCTGAATAAAGAAGAATCCAACGACGTAATTTCAACGGAGCGCTATAAGTTAGAAGTTCTGAAGGATTACCAAATGGCATCACATTTCGGTATCAGCGGAGTCCCGTTTTTTGTGTTCAACAGGAAATTTGCGATCTCCGGTGCTCAGCCGGTTGAGCTTTTCATTCAGACACTCGAAAAAGCAGCTTCAACTGCCAATTGAGCGAATTAAAACAACATTATACGATTTGAATTTTTCAAAGAAATCATCAGAACGATGGCTTTGAGTTCAATGATGTAAAACATCAGGCAAAAAATTCTGTAGGTTAAAAGCATCAGAATTTGTAATTTCGTTAACCAACACCTTACAACATGAAACAAATATCTCTTCTTTTGGCATTAGCATTTTCCATTGTTTCAAACGCTCAACCTTTCGTTGTTCCAAATAGCGGTTTTGAAAATTGGAATACCTCAAGTGCCTGGTCGGAACCGGATCAATACGCTACCGGTAACAATTACTGCATCATATTAGGACTTGAGAGCAACGTTACTAAAATCACCAATGCTCACGGTGGCCAATTTGCAGCAGAACTCTCCACTCAAAGCGATGGCATCAATGAAGCATTTCCCGGTATCATCGCCATTGGGCCTTTTGGATATGACGCTGCACCCTATGCCGACTTTCAAGACCGTCCAGACTCCATTGAGTTTTTCGCCATGCATCAGATTGCTGATGGTGATATTGCCGGCATCTATTTCGAATTCAGAGCTCTTGGAAACCTGATTGGAAGTTGTGAACTACAAATAACAGGCACTGAAGACAATTACGTTCGTTACGCAATGCCTGTAATTTATACGGATGATGCTCAGCCCGACCAAATGGGCATGTTTGCGGCTAACACCAACTTCAACAATCCTTCAATGGAATCAGTCATGAGCATCGATGATATTCATTTCATCTACAATGAAACTACCGGTGCCGATATGCCAAATGGTGATTTCGAGTCCTGGGCCGATTACTCCATTTCTAGCCCGGATGGATGGGCTACAAGCAACGGTTATTCCATCCCAACGCCCGGAGTCACAGCTGATCCCAACGCCTACGAAGGTGACTTTTCTTGCCGCATAGAAAGCGTTTACAGTGAATTTGCTGAGGAGTACATATCATTCATTTTTCTAGGTGATATTTTGAACGAAGAGTGTTCAGATCTGGATGTGCAATATCCTGATGGCAATACAATTCCAAGTCAAGTCAATTTTCATTACAAGTACGAATGCGATAATCCGGAGGACAGTGCATCCATCTACTTCTTTGCCCGCAGAGTGAACTCCAAAAGCGGCGAATGTGATAGCGTATTTGAAAGTGCCATGTACTTGCCACCTGTTTCTCAATGGACTGAGGTCACTTACTCATTGCCATCTGAGCTTTACGCCGAGTGGTTTAACATATTCATCAATGGAATGGATCCTGTTTCCAATGTGTCAATCGCCTTCGTTCCGGGTGAAGTGCCAATTGGTCAAGAAGATGGAATCGAATCTACACCTGGTGCAGTTTTGTGGATTGACAATGTCACTTTAATCAACGACTTTTTTGCATCGGTTGATGAAAACGTTCGTCATGAAATCAAAGCGTATCCCAATCCTGGACGCGATGTGATCAACATTGAACTTCCTTCGGGACAACATATTGCTACGGCAGAATTGCGCGATATAACAGGTAAACTCGTGTTTTCTGAGAATTGCAAAGGAACCATTATACAAATGAATACTTCAGCATTTCCGGAAGGGACATATACCTTGGACGTATACAACGAACAATTCCGCAGCAATAAACTGGTTGTGATAACGAAATAGTTCCTCTTTTCGGATTGTCAGAATAGGGACAAAGGCTCGTTCAATTCCGGGTAATTGTACGGAACAACCGCTTCTGCAGAATTGGCTGTGGCCAGTTTGCCACGCAAAGGCCGCACCGTGTGTGAACGCATATCGGCATCTGTAGCTGGTTTGATGATGGCCTTGAGTTCTTCCTTGGTTGATTCAGGATCAAGCCAAGTAAGCAAATCCTCTCCGGTAAGAATCACGGGCATACGCGGCTCGTCAGCAGCAGGATTGTTGTGAATTCGCGCCATCATTGAATTACCGATGGTTGTGACGATGGAGAATGTCTTCTCTGGTATTCCGCTAGCCGGATTTTCCCATTCATCCCAGATACAGGCCAGCAACCGCAATTGTTCGTCTTTCCAATCAATGAAATGAGGATACTTCTTTCCTTTGAAATGTTGGTATTCGAAAAAACCTGTCACAGGCAACAATGCTCTTTGTGACATGGCCGCATGTTTGAATGCTCTTTTCTCAAAAATGGTTTCACCGCGTGAATTCAAAGTCATATTGCTCAATTCCATTGCCTGCATGGCATCTCTGACCCAGTGAGGAATCAATCCCCAACGCATGCTTTCCAGTTGCAGCGCTCCTTTCCTGACAATCAGTTTTAAGGCCGGATGATCGAACCCACTGACCTTAAACAGTGGTTCGCCCGACATCTGTTTGCGAAACAACTCCAGCGCCTTATCAATTTCATCAGGCGTGTTCTGATTGCGCAATCCCTGCTTGCGGATACGCTCTTCCAATTGCTGAATCGTATAACACATGCCCAAATTTATTTCATTTGTGCAAAGCTCCGTGTGCCACTAAATTTGGCGCAATCAATAAACATTGCGTCTTACAAGCGCCGCCTTAACTGGTATGAAAAGCAAAGTGTTTCTTCTGGCTCCGGCCTACAACGAGGAAAAAAGTGTACAGGGACTGATGGCCAGAATTCAACTGCTGGTCGACAACCATAACCTGGACTTTAAATTCGTGGTTGTCAACGACGGCAGCAAAGACAATACCCTTGAGGTAGTGCGTTCTTTCAAGTGTTCTTATCCTGTTGAAATTATCGATGTTCAACCCAATCAGGGTTTGGCCAATGCGATGCGCACAGGACTGGAATACGCCTGGAATAACCTCGCTGATGACGACGTGCTGGTAACGATGGATGCCGACGACAGCCACAATCCGATGCTCATTCCACGCATGCTGCTTCAGATTCATGAGGGCAGCGATATTGTAATTGCTTCACGATTTCAGCGGGGATCAATAACCAAGGGATTGAGCAGATTCCGCCAGATCACAGGTTCAGGCGCAGGAATTATCTTCCGCGTATTTGTAGGATTGCCGAATGTGAAGGACTATACCTGCGGTTTCAGGGCCATCAACGGCAGAATGTTGCGCATGGCTAAAGAAAAATACGGAGCGAATATGATCCAGGAAAAAGGCTTTTCCTGCACTGCTGAAATTCTTCTGAAACTCAGCAAATTCAATCCGATTATCCACGAATTGCCCATGATTCTTCGGTATGACCGAAAAATAGGTGCAAGTAAAATGCAGGTAAGCAAGACCATATCCGCGACGCTTGCGTTGATCAGAAAATACCGTTCTTATTAAGCTTCCGGCTGATGAAGAAAAAAATACTGTTTATCGTTGGAACCCGTCCTGAAGCTATCAAGGTTGCTCCGCTTTACCACGAATTCAAAAAGAACGGCAATTTCGACGTCGTAGTTGGACTTACCGGTCAGCACAAAGAACTCATCTATCAGGCGCTTGATTTTTTTAAAATCAAACCCGATTTCGACCTTGAAGTAATGACCGAAAATCAATCGCTCAATACTTTGCTCGCCAAAGTGATTGAAGGTATTGACAGGTCGCTTCGCGATATCAACCCTGATTTCATGCTGGTTCAGGGCGATACCACCACTGTGTTTGGTGCGTCAATTGCCGCATTCCACCAAAAAATAAAAGTGATTCACCTGGAAGCAGGTCTTCGCAGTTTCGATAAATACTCTCCTTTTCCGGAGGAGATGAACAGATTGCTCACCTCTTCTATTGCTGACATTCACCTTGCCCCTACTGACACTGCAGCCGGCAATTTGCAACGCGAAGGAATTACAACGGGCGTGCATATCGTTGGCAATACAGTAATCGATGCATTATTCCTGGGTTTGGAAAATATCGAAAAATCAGAAATCAGTGCTGAAATTGCTTCTTATTTCTCATTTCTCGACCCTTCGAAGAAGACCATATTGATGACTTGTCACCGCAGGGAAAACTTTGGCGATGCGCTTTTGGAAATCGTCGCAGCTGTTAAAGAAATTGCAAGTGAATACAAAGATTCATTGCAAATCTGTTTTCCTGTACATCCAAACCCGAATGTGAAGAATGTGGTGCATGAGCATCTGGGAAGCCTTGGCAATGTTTTCATGATAGAGCCCCTCTCCTATCCTTATCTGATCTGGCTGATGAACAAGAGTTATTTTATCCTGACAGATTCTGGCGGTATTCAGGAAGAAGCGCCTTCATTGAAAAAGCCCGTGCTTGTGCTGCGCGAAAAAACAGAACGAACCGAAGGCATTGACCATGGAAATGCCGTACTTCTGGGCAGTGATCGTCAGGCCATCGTTGACAATGCCAAAAAACTGATGACAGACGCTGCGTTCTACAGCAGCTTTTCTCTCAAGCCGAATCCATACGGCGACGGAAAGTCATCTGAAATCATTTGCAGATTGATGAATGAAAAATATATCTGAGTCAAGGGCAAGAATCATCCTCGCAGCAATCATTTTCATGGCTGCTTTTCTGAGGCTGTGGCATACTGAGCAGCTTTCTATTTTCGGCGATTACGATGAATATTATACTGCATTAACCGCCACCGGTATCTACGAATCCAAATTGGAAGGAGGCCCGTTCTTCGAACTGGATCCATTAAAATCAGATTCATTCTCAGAAAGACTCGTAGATGCCAATCGCGACAATGGCAATTCATTCTTCTACAATCTCTTGTTGTCAATTACTACCGCCCCTTTCGATCATTCCGAATATTCCATGCGGTGCTTCTCCACTTTTTTCGACCTGTTATCCATCGTTGTCATTTGGCTCATAGGAAAAAAGCTGGGTGTAAAAGCCGAGAGAATACTTCTGGCGTGCACGCTATTCGCTGTATATCCCGTAATGGTGAATTATGCCGGCATCATTAGAACATACGCCTTCACAACATTCCTGTGTCTTCTCCTCGCTTATCTGTTGCTTTTATTGCCAACGGATAAGTGGTCACTGAAAAAAGTGTTTGCCATTGGAATAACTGCAACTTGTATATTCCTTGGGCATTTTCTTACATACTATGTTCTCATTGTGGTATTTCTTTTCTTCCTGTTCAGATTTAAAATTGACCGGGCCAGAAGTTTGACAGCATTGACCGGCCTGGGTTTTGCCGGACTTCTGTGCGGTGTATTTCTGCTATACAACCTTGAGAACATTTCCAATTTCAACGACAGTAGCAAACGATTCGAAAACCTCGCAGGCAAATCAGTTCAGGAAGGAAATATGCGTAAACTGGACCCGGTTTCATTCACCACGCTTGTGCCTAAAACCATCCTGTATTTCGACCAGTTTTATACAGGAAATACCTATGCAATGAAGTGGGTACAGGCGATTCTGGGCGATAAACTGATGTATGCCGCCGGACTACTTTTGCTGATTATACCACTTATTCTTTTGTTCGCAGTTGATGCTAAAAATGAACACAGGCATTGGATCAGGTTGTGGTTGTGGATCATTTTCGCTGGACATATCGGTACGCTGGTGCTTGTATTTCTTTCCGGGCATATGATATCACTGGGTATCAAGTACACCATGTTCAGCATCCCATTTTACCTGATGCTGGCAGCCTTCTTCATTAGAAATTCAAAGCGAACTCAACTCGCACTTGTCCTTTTAGCCGGAGGCTCTCTATTTACTTGCGTGGGCGCATTTTCATCAAAAGGCAAAAAAGACGTAAAGATTGTATTCGATGGTGAAGACCGGGAATATAAGAGTGCTGACAAATCGTTGATTTTTACCCAGGTTGAAAGCCTTTTGACAGACAACAAAGACACCCTTTTTGTGAACTCAGTATCTGATCTTGTATTCATTGAAATGACAGGACTGCGCACCACCCAAATAATTGGATATGTAAAGGAACTTGATCAGGATACATTGTACGAAAGCCAGGTACTTCCATTTCATTTTCAAACACCGGATTAAACAAAACAACCATGTCAGAAAATATCTCCAGAATACAGGTCATCGAAGCCATATCAAAGCTGAATGCCCACTTCAACATTCATTTACCTGCTGATGAATTCAAGAGCGCTGAATACTCATCTTCCAGCATCAAGGACATACTCATTCAGAAAGTAATGGACGAAGTAAGCGGTGAATGGACAGCAGAGATTGCATTCAGGAAAATAAAAGCCGCAACGGCGAAAATCAACAGTATCAATGCCGACTCTATTATTCTGGATACCCCGTTGGAAGAATTGTTTCCTGCTGCAAACAGAAAAGAAAAGATGCAGGCATTGAGCACTGAGCTTGGATTTTCGCTTGAAGTATTGAAACCCAATTCCAAAATTTACGGAACACTGATCTTCCTCTTCTTTGCATGTATTCCATTTGCCATTGGCATGGATTGGTTCGTGAGCGGCATAACGATGGTAGTTATATTGATTCTTATATATATCCTGGGAAAAACAGGAAATAATTTCAAGATGAAAACCATTGGTCAGATGGCAGATGTGGTTGCGTGGAAGAATTATTTGCAACAGCAGAAAGGGAATTCCTCATACTCTGAGGAAGAGATTCGGAAGAAGGTTGGGGAGGTTTTCTGACATTGGCGTCGCTGCGCTCCTATTTATTTTAACACGGAGACGCAGAGAAAGGGAGGAATACAGAGGTTTTCTTCTTTTTAACACGTAGACGCAGAGAAAGGGAGGAATACAGAGGTTTTCTTCTCTTTAACACGGAGACACAGAGAAAGGGAGGAAGAAGGAGAATTCATGCGGCATTGCTCGAATCAGGATCAAATAAGAATGCCTTCGAGACCTACATGAATACCTTTTTATCATTGTGGTTTCTAAAAGCGCGCAACCCAAAATCGAATTTCGATTAAAGTGCAGAATTATTGTTTTACTATACGACTTACATAGGTTCCTGAATCAGTCTGAAGTCGTAGTATATAAATACCCGGAACCTGGTTGATGTAACATGAAATCATAGCTCCTGAGTTCACAAATGTGCTCTCCACCAATCTTCCTGTGGCATCGAACAATTCTGCGATCACGTTGGTCATCCTGCGATTCATTTGGATGGTAAACGCACCATTCGTAGGATTTGGATAGATATCAACGGCAGCATTTGCCAATTCATCCACACCAATGCAGGCATCCACTGTAAATCCAAAAGCGTCAGTGAAAGTGCAGCCTTCATCGGTTATTGCAGTCAGCAATACTGAATGATCTCCTATTCCAAATTCTTCACCAACGATTTCATAAAACTGGTTGATACTGCCGTCTTGCCATTCGTAGGTATAACCCGGAGGTCCTGAAACCACCATGCTGTTGTACACGCAGATCACGGTGTCGTTACCTAGATTGAAACTGAAATTATTAAGTGCTGTCACAACATAACCTTGTGTATACAGGCAATCATTGTCGTCTGTAATTACAACATTGTACACGCCGGTATCAAGCTGCATCGGGTTGAACAAATCGCTGGTGAAGTCATTGGGGCCTTCCCATGCGTATGTATAAGGACCAGTTGCGCCGGAAACATTCAATTCGATTGACCCATCTATGCTGGCCTCACAATCAGGCCCAACGACTTCCGAAAGTACTTGCCACATGTTCGGTTGTGTAATGGTAAAATCCTGCGTGTACACATCTCCGCATGACGAGGTTAGCGTTAAATCGTAAGTGCCCGGTGTTAAGTCGTACAAATAATTATCTGTACTTGTGAAACCATCAGGGCCAGTCCATGAACAGGTAAAATTGGCTCCTGATCCCGACAAAAAAGGAAGCAAGCTACCATTGGCTTCATCGCCTTTGTTGAGTGGGCATTCAATATTTCCAATCTGAGCATTCAGGTTATTCGGCCCATCATATGGCAGAACTGACAATGCCGTCGTGCCCGTATCACCAGCCCAGCCATCCAATTGAATATAATAAACAGATTCAGGATCAAGGCATGAAGCATACATGCGTGACGAATATCCATTAGATGTGCCGCATCCTCCAGCCATATCGTCATTGCTGGCTACAAATTCAAACGTGCTAAAGTCCATACAGTCTGTTGCGCGGTAGAGCGCCAATTGTGTATCAAACCCCGGCAGTGAACCACAGGTTGTAATTTCATAGGTAACATCCACTTCAGGAATGAAATATGCCCATACCGTATTGGTGAGATTTCCCTCACACCAAAAACCTAGTAAACCACAACCGCCTCCGTTAGGCGCCGGCTCGCTTCCCTGAAATATGGCGTCCGAATTCGAAATAGTCACTTCTGTTCCGTCTGTCATTACTTCAATTGCGCCACACGGCGAGTCATAAGCCGGTAAACCGCTGTTGCCTGCCGTGAATGTCCATGTATTGCCGTCTCCTGTTCCTACATAATTGTAAGAGAATGAGCCATTTTCATACAGTTCGAATGTCAGTCCACCATCGCCATAAGAGTCAACAAAAATGATTGAATAGTCCATGTCTGCTTCGAGGCAAAATGGTCCTTCAGTAACCACTGTATTATCAGGATACCCGTCTGCTCCATTGGCAGGATCTGTGCCCGCACAACCAACATTTAGATTGCTTCCAAAAGCGATGGTACCATCACCACAATCGTTGCCCGCAGGCACTATCTCCCAATATGTTTCCTGACCCCAAGCATCAACGGAAATATTCACCATCAGTTCAATTTGCCCGGATTCGCATTGCGCAGACAAATCTTGAAATGAAAATCCAAAAAAGAGAACACATATAAATGCTTTGGTGATGGAGTAGATTCTTTTCATACAGGTATGTTGGTTTTGTCAAATTTAAGCAAGTTGCTCATGAAAAATAATGCACTACACCAATTAGCCTGTTGAACTGACAAAACTCATATCGAACAGAATAAGCCAAACAAGAGGCAGACACAAGATTTTGTAGAAGCCAAAAAGCCCCGCTCTTTAGCGGGGCTTTATGGCTTAAACTGAAAAACTAAAAACTATCGTAATTGTCTTGAGTCGCAATGACTCAACTCAACTAACTCTAAATGTGTCTTTGGTACACTACCTCGACACGGCGGCTAAAATATGTATGTAGGCATAGGATTGCAAGGGAAACGTTATCCCTGTGTTGCCAAAAAGCCATAGAGTATTCTTTTTCAATTATTTATATTTGGAATGATTTTGCCCGGATTTAGGATTCCTAACGGGTCAAAAAGCTCCTTTATTGACGTTAAAACGCTCATTTCATGCGGATTGAAAGCGATATCCATGTAATTCTTTTGTACGAATCCAATACCGTGCTCACCGCTCAAAGTTCCCCCAAGTTTGACAGTTAGCTGAAATATTTCGCGAATTGCGTCGGGCAGTTTGTCATTCCATTGTTCATCGTTCATCTCACCTTTGATGATGTTCACATGCAGGTTGCCATCGCCCGCATGACCATAACAAACTGACTTGAAGCCGTAAGCTCTGCCAATTTCTTTTACTCCCTTCAATAAATCAGGCAACCGATAACGGGGCACCACCGTGTCTTCTTCTTTATAAATGCTGTTTGCTTTTACGGCCTCAGCCACTTTGCGTCTCAGTTTCCACAGCTGAGCTTTTTGTGCTTCGTCATCGGCAAAAAGTATTTCGCCACAGCCGAATTGCTGAACAACTTCCGAAATCTTTTCACAATCAGACATGAGAGTTTCGGTATAGTTGCCATCAACTTCAATCAGCAAATGCGCCTGGATCTCTGCCTCAACAGGCACATTCACTTCATCAACAAATTTTAATACCCAATCGATCGCATCTCGTTCCATGAATTCGAGCGCGCTGGGTGTAATGCCAGCCCTGAAGATCGCGCTTACGGCTTCACAGGCTTTTGCAGCTTCGTAGAAAGGCACCAGCATCAGCAGATTGTGCTTGGGCATGGGTACCAGTTTCAGACAAGCCCTTGTAATGATTCCCAAGGTGCCTTCGCTGCCGACCATCAGTTGCGTCAGGTTATAGCCCGTGGAATTTTTTAGTGTTCGCGCGCCGGTTTCAATAATTCGTCCATCGGCCAGAACCACTTCCAGACCAAGCACAAAGTCTTTTGTAACGCCGTATTTTACAGCTCTCGGGCCACCTGAATTCTCTGCGAGATTTCCGCCAATAAAACACGAACCGCGACTCGATGGATCAGGAGGATAATACAATCCTTTGGCGGCAACTGCTTCCTGCAATACTTGTGTAATGACAGCCGGCTCGGTTATTACCTGTAGGTTTTGCTCATCAATTTCGAGAATCCTGTTCATGCGTTCCATGCTCAGCCCTACCCCTCCATAGATACTTAAGGCACCACCGCTCAGCCCTGTACGTGCGCCTATGGGGGTGACGGGAATTCTTCGCTCATAACAATGCTTCATTACCGCAGCAATCTCACCTGTCGTAGCTGGTTTCAGCACTATTTCCGGAGGAAATGACAAGTCCTCCGTTTCGTCTCTGCCGTAATTCAGGCGATCTTCCATTCGCAGCATCACTTGTTCCTTGCCTATGATGGAAGTAAAAGCAGACACATCTGCGTCTGTGATTTTATTGTAATCACTCATGTTGCAAGCGAAATAAATACAATTCGGAATAGTATCAAATGTGTCTGGAAAACATTTTACACAGACGAGAGATAATAATCACTGAAACTATTAGCGAATCTTGTTGAAATGCGCAAATGATAAGAGTCTTACTTTTGCCGCCCATTAATTAAGTATGCTTAACGTATCCAATGTTTCTCTGCGCTATGGAAAGCGGACACTTTTCGACGAGGTAAACCTCAAATTTACCCATGGAAATTGTTATGGCGTGATAGGTGCCAATGGCGCAGGCAAATCTACTTTTCTAAAAATTCTTGCTGGAGAAATTGATCCAATGACCGGTGATATCTCCATGGGACCGGGAGAGCGCATGAGCGTTCTCAAACAGAACCACTTCGAGTTTGACATCTACACTGTTCTTCACACAGTGCTCATGGGCAACAAGAAGCTCTGGAACCTGATGAAGGAAAAGGAAGATATATATGCTAAAGCAGACTTTACGGATGAAGATGGTGAAAAAGCAGCAGAACTGGAAACTTTATTTGCTGAAATGGATGGCTGGAACGCAGAATCCGATGCGGCCAATCTTCTAAGTGGATTGGGAATTGGGGAAGATACCCACAACAAACTCATGAGCGAGTTGAGCGGTAAAGAAAAAGTGCGTGTTCTTCTTGCTCAGGCATTGTTCGGTAATCCGGACATTTTGTTGCTCGACGAGCCCACCAACGACCTCGATGTTGAAACAATCACCTGGTTGGAAAACTTTCTGGCGGATTTTCAAAATACGGTGATTGTTGTATCTCACGACCGTCACTTTCTCGACGCCGTTTGCACGCATATCGTAGACATTGACTTCAGCAAAATACAACTGTACACAGGTAATTACACATTCTGGTATGAATCCAGCCAGCTTGCCCTACGCCAGCGCTCAGATCAAAATAAGAAAGTAGAAGACAAAAGAAAAGAACTTCAGGAGTTCGTAGAACGATTCAGCGCGAATGCGTCGAAGTCACGTCAGGCAACAAGTCGTAAAAAATTACTTGACAAACTGGTGGTGGATAATATTCCGCCCAGCACAAGAAAATATCCGGGAATTATATTCAGGCCTGATCGCGAATGTGGAGACCAAATTCTGAATATTGAAAACCTTGCGAAAACATCACCTGAAGGAGTATTGTATTTCGATAAGGTCTCCTTCACATTACTCAAGGGAGAAAAAGTTGCAATTATTTCCCGCGAGCACAGTGCTATCAGTGCTTTCTTCGAAATCATCGCAGGTGAAATGCCCGCGGATAAAGGAGAATTCCAATGGGGAAGTACCATCACCACGGCCTATTTACCCAACGACAATGCTGAATATTTCAAATCCGATGACAATCTGATCGACTGGTTGCGCCAATATTCCAGAGATAAAGATGAAACTTATGTTCGCGGCTTTTTGGGCAAAATGCTTTTCAGCG
>JBEIHH010000046.1:0-23741 GCA_040381475.1 Crocinitomicaceae bacterium
GGAGAGAACGCAAAGGACGCGGAGCGCGCAAGTCAGCTTCAGAAATGGAATGCCTCCATTGAGATCAAAACCGCATCTCTCACCTGGCGTTCTCCGCGTTTTCTCTGCGGCCTTTGCGGTTATAAAGAATCATCGGTTAACACGAACGAATTAAGAACAAAAAAAACGCCTCCAGGTAGGAAGCGTTTTCAATATCGAAATCTGATTTTTTATCCTTTCAAACTCTCAGCACCAGCTACGATCTCGAGGATTTCTCCGGTAATCGCCGCCTGACGTGCCTTGTTGTAGTTCAATTTCAATTCCTTCACAAGTTCACCGGCATTGTCGGTGGCTTTGTGCATCGCTGTCATTCGGGCACCATGTTCAGAAGCGTTAGAGTCGAGCAGCGCTTTGAACAACTGAATCTTCAATGTTCTTGGAATAAGTTCATCGATGATTTTTTCCTTTTCCGGTTCGAAGATATAATCAGACTGTGCCGTCTTTCCTTCAACCTTGGATGGAATTACAGGAAGGTATGGCTCAGAAACGATCACTTGCGACGCAGCATTCTTAAACTTGTTGTACACCAATACAACCTTGTCAAACTTGCCGGAAGCGAATTGCTTCATGATACCTTCAGCAATCTCAGAGGCATTCTCATACGTGAGTTTGTCGAAAACAGCATAAGGCGTTTCTGAAAAACCTTCGGTAGTATGGTGTGTTGTCTTTTTGTAAATGTCGAAGGCCTTTTTTCCAAGAGAAAGAATCTTGACATTTTGACCTGCAAGCTCACCACGCATCAGGGACTTAATTTCCTTCAATACGTTGTTATTGAAACCGCCACACAAACCGCGGTTAGACGTAATTGCAATCACAAGTACATTCTTCACGTCACGCTGTTGGCTGTATTTACCTTCTGAAGAATCGAGACTAGAACTCACGTTGCTGAGAATCTCCTGCATCTTTTCCGCATAAGGACGCATCACCGTTATCTTATCCTGGGCACGCTTCAGTTTGGCAGCACTCACCATTTTCATGGCAGAAGTGATCTGCATGGTGCTGTTCACTGACGTGATGCGGATGCGTATTTCCTTGAGATTTGCCATGTTGGGTAAACAGTATTAGGTATTTAGTATTTAGTGTTGAGTAATCAGTAATTAGTAATCAGTAATGTGTATTGTGAACAAATTATGGTTTCGAAAATATCAATCAGGTATCTCCTTTCTCAATACTCAATACTTAAAACTCAAATCTCAACACTTACTTCATCTTAGTATCCTGCAGCAAGATCCTTCGCAACTTTTTCAAGCACACCAGTGATATTGTCGTCGATGTTTCCTTTTCCAAGTGCATCAAGAACATCTTTGTGATTCTTCTCCAGATATGCGAGGTATGTTTCTTCAAACTTCTTCACGCTCTCTACAGGAACTTTTGCAAGCAACCCTTTTGTACCACAGTAAAGAATCGCTACCTGCTTGTCAACCGACATCGGCTGATTTTGTCCCTGTTTCAGGATTTCCACATTGCGGCGTCCTTTGTCGAGTACAAATTTTGTCGTTTCATCAAGGTCAGAACCGAATTTCGAGAAGGCTTCCAATTCGCGGAACTGAGCCTGGTCGAGTTTCAATGTACCGGCAACTTTCTTCATTGACTTGATCTGTGCCGAACCACCCACGCGGCTTACGCTGATACCTACGTTGATAGCAGGACGCACACCGGCATTGAAGAGATTGGTCTCAAGGAATATCTGACCATCGGTAATTGAGATCACGTTGGTTGGGATGTATGCCGATACGTCACCCGCTTGTGTTTCGATAATCGGAAGTGCTGTCAGAGAGCCACCGCCTTTTACTTTTCCTTTCAGAGAAGCCGGCAGGTCGTTCATGCTTGCTGCAACACTTTGCGTTTCGTTCACTTTCGCAGCACGCTCCAGCAGGCGGCTGTGGAGGTAGAATACGTCACCCGGATAAGCTTCACGTCCCGGTGGGCGACGGAGCAGAAGTGACACCTCGCGGTAAGCAACTGCTTGTTTCGACAAGTCATCGTACACGATCAATGCAGGACGACCTGTATCGCGGAAGAACTCACCAATGGCACAACCTGCGAATGGTGCATAGAACTGAAGTGGAGCCGGATCTGAAGCTGTAGCAGCTACAACCACGGTGTAAGGCATTGCACCGTTCTCTTCAAGGGTTTTTACTGTAGCCGCAACAGTCGAACCTTTTTGTCCGATAGCCACGTAAATACAATAAACCGGTTGTCCTTTATCGTAAAACTCTTTTTGGTTGATAATGGTATCAATAGCAACAGTTGTCTTACCGGTTTGGCGGTCACCGATGATCAACTCACGCTGACCGCGTCCGATAGGAATCATGGCATCAATCGCGCGGATACCTGTCTGAAGAGGCTCCTTTACAGGTTGGCGATAGATTACGCCCGGAGCTTTGCGCTCAAGTGGCATTTCGAAAAGTTCACCAGAAATAGGGCCTTTACCATCGATCGATTCACCAAGTGTGTTTACGACGCGGCCAAGGAGACCTTCGCCAGCTTTGATGGATGCGATGCGACCGGTGCGCTTTGCAACTGAACCTTCCTTCAGATCACCGCTAGGGCCGAGCAATACAGCACCAACGTTACCTTCTTCGAGGTTAAGTACGATACCACGTACACCGTTCTCAAATTCGATCAATTCACCTGACTGTACATTGGAAAGTCCGTAGATACGGGCAATACCATCACCCACCTGGAGGATAGTACCAACTTCCTGTAGTTCAGCTTCTGATTTGAATCCCGCCAACTGCTCGCGCAATATGTTGGAAATTTCTGCGGGTTTTACTTCTGCCATGTTTTTTGTTTTTTATCTGATTCTTGCTCATCAGGAGCAATGGTCCACAAGGGACAATAAACTTATAATTCAGGAATGTAAGGATTGTCTTCAAACTCGCGCTTCAGCGCCTTGATGCGGCTTGAAATAGCTGTATCAATTTGCTTGTCACCAACCTTCAACACAAAACCACCTATGAGTGATGAATCGATGCTTTCAACCAATTCAACCTTGCCACCTGCCAGCTTAACGGCAGCCTCTAAAACTTTCGCCTTAGAAGAAGCATCCAAAGCCACTGCAGAAATTACAGAAGCCTTTGAAATACCCTGGTGCGTGCGCAACTGATTGTTGAAGCTATCGACAATTTCCGACAACAGCCCTTCTCTGCCCTTTTTAGTCAATAAAGTGATAAAAGCCATTGTTACCTCACTCACATTTGATTTAAAAATGCGCTCAAGGATATCGACTTTTTTATCGGCCTTTACAACCGGACTGGAAAGCATTACGCGCAAGTCGCGGTTGCCATCGATGGCTGCATCCAACACCTTCATGTCGGCCTGCACGGCATCCAGATAACCCTTTTCAATACAAAGGTCGAGCAATGACTTTGCGTAACGCGACGCTATGCGGATTCCACTCATGATTAGTTAGATCTGATTTCTGCGATCAGTGCCTCGTTCAACGCCTTCTGCTTCTCGCCGTCGCTGAGTTTTTCGCGGGTGAGTTTTTCAGCAATATCAACGCTGAGTGTTGCCACCTGATTTTTGAGGTCAGTGATAGCAGCTTTCTTTTGGTTTTCTATTTCAACCCTGGCAGCACCGATAATGCGTGTTGTCTCCTCAGCAGCTTTCGCACGAGCATCAGACACAATGCTGTCTTTCAACGCTTTTGCTTCACTGAGAATTTTATCACGCTCATCGCGAGCCTGGCGAAGGAGCTGTTCGTTGCCAGCCTGTAACTTGGACATTTCCTGACGTGCACGTTCAGCCTCATTCAAGGCGTTCTCAATGCCTTGTGAGCGCTCATCGAGCGACTTCAGAATGGGCCCCCAGGCGAACTTTTTCAACAGAAAAAGAACCACCAGAAAGGCCACTGTAGCCCAGAAAACAGTACCGTACGAAACGCTTAATAATCCGTCCATTGGTATTAACTATTTTGGATTGATGCAGCCAATAAGCGTGGTCTGCAGGCGCTTATTAACCGAATACTACGAGCAGACATACGATCACCGCGAAAAGAGCTACCCCTTCTACGAGAGCTGCTGCAACGATCATGTTTGCACGGAGGTCACCAGCGCTTTCAGGCTGACGAGCCATAGCATCAAGTGCGTGGCTACCGATAAGACCTACACCGATACCTGCACCAATTGCTGCAAGACCTGCACCGATACCGGCATAACCTGCTGCTACGGATGCTTCCAAGAGAACTGTCAATAATTCCATTTTTATTGTTGTATTTGAAGTTTGCTAATTAATGATGAGCTTCCTCGTGGTGATGTTCCTGTGTTGCATCGCCGAAATACAGCGCTGCGAGCAGGGTGAATACATATGCCTGAAGAAATGCTACCAAAAGTTCGATAAAATACATGAAGATCATGAAGGCCGTGGAGAAAATACCCACGCCAAATCCCGCACCTGTGCTCTTTTCACCAAAGATGAAGATGAGAGAAGTAAAGGCCAGGATGATGATGTGACCCGCATTGATGTTGGCCGTGAGTCGGATCATCAATACAGCCGGCTTGATGAATACGCTCATCAATTCAATTGGCACAAGAATAAACTTAATTCCGAGTGGAACACCGGGAGGCCATACGATGTGACCCCAGTAATGCGCATTGCCATTGATTGACGTGATGATAAAAACCAATCCGGCAAGCACCAATGTGATGCTCAAAGTTCCAGTGATATTAAATCCACCGGCGAAAGGCAACAGGCCAAGGATGTTGCAAGCCCAAATGAAAAAGAATGATGTAAGCAGGAAAGGCAAAACTTCTGAGCACGCTTTTTACCCAGGGCAGGAATTGCGACTTCGTCTTTGATAAAAAGAACCAAAGGTTCAAGCGCGTTCTGCATTCCTTTTGGAGCCTGTCCTTTTCTCTTTTCGTAAGCTTTTGCCATGCGAACGAAGAGGACAACAACCAAAGTCAGCATAAGCAACATACCAAGAACAGACTTGGTAATTGAGAAATCCAGAACAGGTGTCCCGTGGAACTCTTCTTCATGGGTCGGCTCAACTTCAGCGGCAGCATTTATAGCGCCCTGTGTTTGCATGATCGTGCTGTCAGCATGCTCAGGTTGAACTGGGGCAGTAGCCGGATCGATGTGGGACTCAGGCGAAGTATGGTCAGCATGAGCGTGCGCATCATGAATGCCATCAACTACATAAATTTTCTCGTGATGTAATACGTATGTATTGCCGGTAGATGAACTCGTGTAGGATTTTGAAAATTCATGGTGATCATCCATGAAAACAGAGCTCATGAAAAAGTCAAAACCTTTATCCGTTTTGACAATACAAGGCAGAGGAACAGTTACATTTCCGAAGAAGTGAATTGAGTGTGCATCTGAAATGTGATGAACAATCATTTCACCGGCATTGAATTTTTCACCCTCCTTGCCACCCGATGCCAGAAGACCGGTTGACAAAAGTGTCAGAAAAGCTGTGGCGAAAAATGACGAACATCTTCCGAAAGCCTTTCTAATTATGGGGTTTGACGTTATTTTCATGCGGGTTTATTCCTCGAAATGCGCGGCAAAAGTAACTACCCATATGGGTTGAACAAAAGAACTGAACCAATTTTTCATCAATTCGTTACAGAATGCTTATCAGGCAAGGGTTTCACAATAATAATTGATTCCGGATTTCATCGGTTTTCATCCTGTGCATGTTCTGCGATTAAAAATTTGATCATTCCAAAATGCCGAACATGCGTTTCATTACCTTCGCCACCCCAAACATTATATCATCATGCATTTCGAATTATCAGAAGAACATAAAGCGGTGCAGCAGGCTGCCCGGGAATTTGCACAAAACGTCTTAAAGCCCGGTGTGATTGAACGCGATGAACACCAGAAGTTTCCGGCTGAAGAAATCAAACAGCTTGCACAGCTCGGCTTTATGGGCATGATGGTTGACCCCAAATATGGCGGCAGTGGAATGGATACCCTAAGCTACGTCCTCGCCATGGAGGAGATTTCGAAAGTTGATGCTTCAACTTCTGTATGCATGAGCGTGAATAACTCTCTGGTTACCTGGGGACTTGAAGCATTTGGATCAGAAGAACAGAAAATGAAGTTTCTCGTTCCATTGGCGAACGGCGAAAAAATTGGCGCTTTTTGCTTATCGGAACCTGAAGCCGGAAGTGATGCCACCTCACAGCGCACCACCGCGATCGACATGGGCGATCATTACCTGCTCAATGGTACGAAAAACTGGATTACCAACGGTTCGAGCGCCAGCACCTACCTGGTAATGGCACAAACAGATGCAGCAAAAGGACACAAGGGAATCAATTGCCTTATAGTAGAAAAAGGCATGCCCGGGTTCATCATCGGGGCCAAGGAAAACAAGCTTGGTATTCGCGGAAGTGATACACACACGCTGATGTTTCAGGATGTGAAAGTGCCTAAGGAAAACCGCATCGGTGAAGATGGTTTTGGATTCAAATTCGCTATGAAGACCTTGAGTGGCGGACGCATCGGCATTGCTGCTCAGGCATTAGGTATTGCTGCAGGAGCTTATGAGCTCTCTCTGGCCTATTCTAAGGAACGCAAAGCTTTCGGAAAAGAAATTTCGCAGCACCAGGCCATAGCATTCAAACTTGCTGATATGGCTACGGATATTGAAGCAGCGCGTCTGCTTGTTTATAAAGCAGCATGGCTCAAGGATCAACACCTCAATTATGATCAGGCCAGCGCTATCGCCAAGTTGTTTGCCTCATCATGTGCCATGAAACACACCGTTGAAGCCGTTCAGATTCACGGCGGATATGGTTATGTAAAAGAATACCATGTTGAACGATTGATGCGCGATGCGAAAATCACACAGATTTACGAAGGAACGAGTGAAGTGCAGAAGATTGTGATATCGAGGAATGTGCTCTCTTAAGTTCTGTTTGAAATATTGATATTGTCAAAAAAGCCTGAAAGAATTTCGGGCTTTTTTCATAAGATACGATTCCTTTGTTGAATGCAGTCTCACTCATCAGTGCGTTGAATATGATCCATGTTCGATCAATCATTCTGCGAACACTTCTGCAGTGTAATTCTTGATAATTCTCCGATCAATTAGGTGAAATTTTAGCTAAAATGAATTTCACGTTGCCGATTTGCCATCTTCTGTGAGGCTCTTAGCAGATATTTACGGCATGCAATTCTCCGACCTGAATCTTAATACACCTCTCCTCAATGCTCTGAAGGATCTCGGTTTCGAGGTTCCAACACCCATCCAGTCAGAGGCATTTAACCCCATCATGGCCGGTAAAGATGTCATCGGCATTGCCAAAACCGGCTCGGGTAAGACGTTTGCATACATGCTTCCTCTGCTTCGCATGTGGCAATTTTCTAAAGTCAAGCATCCATCCATCATCATCATTGTGCCAACACGCGAGTTGGTTATTCAGGTAAAAGAAGAATTCGAAAAACTGGCAACATACACGTCTGTGAAAATTGCAGGCGCATACGGAGGGGTGAACATCAAGAACCAAATGTCAGATATTGCTCAGGGGGTTGACGCCGTGGTAGCAACACCAGGACGTATGCGCGATCTGATGCTTAACAGGACCGTGCCTGCCAATGCCATCAAAAAAGTGGTTATTGACGAGGTAGATGAAATGCTCAAACTTGGTTTCAGAAGCGAAATAGAATTGCTCATGGATCTGTTGCCGGAAAAAAGGCAAACTTTGATGTTCAGTGCCACACTTGGAGAAGACGTTGAACTGCTCACCAAAAACAGAACGCAAGCTCCTGTTCTGATCGAAACGGATCAATCCGGAACCGCATCAGACAGCATTGTTCAGCACGGATTTGCTGTTCCTAATATGAATACCAAAATTAACCTGCTGGCATATTGGCTGGAGCATGACGCTACCATGCGCCGGGTGTTGGTTTTCGCCCGCAACAAACGCATGGCAGATTATGCTGAAAAGCAACTTGGTTTTCTATTTCCTGATGATGTCGCCGTTATTCACGCCAATAAAAACATCAACCGAAGAATACGCACCATTGATGACTTCGCTGAAGGAAATTGCAGGGTTCTCATCGCCAGCGACCTTCTCGCAAGAGGCATTGACGTTGCCGATATTTCGCACGTAGTGAATCTTGATGTACCGGAGATTCCGGAAAGCTATATCCACCGCATCGGGCGTACCGGACGTAGCGGAAAACAAGGTATTGCGCTTACAATGGTGAGTGTGCAAGAGGAAGAACTCTGGAATGAAATTGCAACACAGCTTGGGTTCTCTTCAGCGCTGAATGCTTTGCCAGCCCATGTAGAAATCTCTGCACAATTGCTGCCGGAAGAAGAAAACAAATCCGGAATGAAAATTATTCAAGCCAGGAAAAAAAACGACCCGGACAAAGGGGCAGCATTTCACGAGAAAAAGGACAAAAACAAAAAAGTTCCCATCAAAGTATCACGGGAAGAAAAGCATCGCATTCGTCTGGGAAAATTGTACGGGACAACTCATGGCGGGCTCGGCAAAAAAGGAAAGAAAAAAAAGTAATAAACCTCATTACTACCAACCATGGATCTTCAACTCATAAACTGGGAATTGGTTTCCACACTTGTCATTGAAAATTCGATTGAAGCCGCATCCAAAATTCTCAAATGGGAAACTATTGGTATCGGAATAAGCATAGCCCTTATCATCATCTATTGGAAGCGGGGAATTTTGAAAAGACCAGCTAATAAATATTACAACTGGTCGGTCAAACTTTACATCCCACTGCTGCTTATCATCGGATTTATTTTCTTTGGAAAAGCAGGCGTCATTCGATTTGCACATGAATTTTTGATCAAACAAAATCAGGACGCAGTGAATGTCCTGTATGACCAATCATTCGGTCAAGTGCTCGGTCATGCAGATGATCCAAAATCGCTTATTCGCTATGCAGAGAAAATCGGACAAACAGTAAAAACTGTTGATGAAGGCATGAATAATCTCGCCACACACGTCATGCTTAACTCCGCTCTGGATTCTAACTATATTGAAAACAGCATGACCGCCTTGATGGTTCAACACTTCTGGAAAACCAAAGGACGAGAGCTAATTGTGGCCGGATCTTATTATCTGTTCATGATGGTTCTGGAGAAGGCTCACATCCCGGGTGAACCGGAGAAAAATCTGACCATTGAAGAATTCAAGTATGGTATAGAAAAGCTAAAGGAACTTGATGCACACAAACTGGAAGCCGGCATAAAGGATAAAATAGGAGGAAAAACACAATCTTACATTGATTCTAAGATGCATACCATGTTTTATCTTAATCTTCTTTTTTGGGTTCTCCTTGCGCTGGTTCCTTTGATTGAATATCTCCTATACAAAAAAATCTTTGAGAAGAAGTTGATGGCTTCAGAGAAATTGCCTGCAGCAAATCAGTAACTCAATAAATCAGCATTCATGTAAAAACAAATCGCCCCGAAAGCTCGAAAGCTCCGGGGCGAGTTTGTGTACTTAACCACTAACGCTTACTTCCTGATAAAGGGAATTATAGCGCTTCTTTCATTCGAAACAATTCTGATTTGATATGGACCTGAAGCCATATCCTGAATGTCGATATTACTCATAACAGAATTCAACATGCCTTGTTTCACAATGGCTCCGCGCATATCATAAATCTGATACATCGCATTGTCCATTGCAGACTCAAGAACAATATTCACCTGCTCTGAAGCCGGATTCGGATAAACCGAAGCCGCAATTTTATTGGTCTCACTCACTGAGGTTGGCGGTGACAATACCATGTCAATAACGTGCACAACACCATTATCAGCGAGCAAATCAGCAACAATAACTTGTGCGTCATTGACAAATACTCCATCGCCATTGATGGTGATGACCACATCTTCACCGAACAAGGTTTCAATGATTTGTCCATTGCTCAGGTCCGTTGACAATGACTGACCAGCTACCACATGGTAAAGCAATACGTCGGCCAATGCTCCTGTTGGATCTGCAAGCAATGCATCAAGAACACCTGCTGGAAGTGCTGCAAACGCTGCATCTGTTGGTGCAAATACTGTGAATGGTCCTGTACCTGAAAGATCATCGGCAAGACCCGCTGCGATCACCGCTGTTTCAAGCGTGGTGTGAACTGCTGAGTTTACAATGATATCTACTACTGTCGCCGGAAGTGGTTCTTCCAGTTCTGGTACAAGTACTGCATCGATTACGTGCACTACGCCGTTTTCTGCAATAAGGTCTAAAATGATTACCTGCGCATCATTGATGAATACGCCGTTGACATCGATTGTTACTGTTACATCCTGACCAAGAAGGGTGGTGATGATCTGACCATTGCTCAAATCCGTTGACAATGCCTGACCTCCCACCACGTGGTAAAGAAGTACGCTGGCAAGGTCGCCTGTTGGATCTGCAAGAAGTGCATCAAGCAATCCTGCTGGCAATGCTGCAAAAGCATCATCTGTTGGTGCAAATACTGTGAATGGCCCTGTTCCGCTGAGATCATCGGCAAGACCAGCTGCGATCACCGCTGTTTCAAGCGTGGTGTGAACTGCTGAGTTCACAATGATGTCTACTACTGTCGCCGGAAGTGGAAGACCCACTTCTGGTACAAGTACTGCATCGATTACGTGCACTACGCCGTTTGTTGCAAGAAGGTCTGCAACGATTACCTGCGCATCATTGATGAATATGCCGTTGGCATCGATTGTTACTGTTACATCCTGACCAACAAGAAGTGTGCTGATGATCTGACCATTACTCAAATCTGCTGACAATGCCAGAAATTGCCCTACGTGGTAAAGAAGTAAGCTGGCAAGGTCTCCTGTTGGATCTGCAAGAAGTGCATCAAGAACACCTGCTGGAAGTGCTGCGAACGCTGCATCTGTTGGAGCAAATACCATGAATGGTCCTTCACCTGAAAGATCATCTGCAAGACCCGCTGCGATCACCGCTGTTTCAAGCGTGGTGTGAACTGCTGAGTTTACAATGATGTCTACTACTGTGGCAGGAAGTGGTTCTTCCAGTTCTGGTACAAGTACTGCGTCGATTACGTGCACTACGCCGTTTTCTGCAAGAAGATCTGCAATGATTACCTGCGCATCATTGATGAATACACCGTTGGCATCGATCGTTACTGTTACATCCTGACCCAAAAGTGTCGTGATGATTTGTCCGTTGCTCAAGTCGGTTGACAATGCCTGACCTCCTACTACGTGGTAGAGAAGTACGCTGGCAAGGTCACCTGTCGGGTCTGCAAGAAGTGCATCCAGAAGACCTGCTGGCAGTGCAGCGAAAGCATCGTCTGTAGGTGCGAATACTGTGAATGGACCTGTTCCGCTCAGATCATCGGCAAGACCCGCTGCGATCACGGCTGTTTCCAGGGTGGTGTGAAGAGGTGAATTCACAACAATTTCTACTACGGTTGAAGGCAATGTTTCTCCCAACTCAGGGATCAATACTGCATCAATCACATGCACAACGCCATTGGTCGCGTCAATATCTGCAGTCGTTACTTCTGCATCATTGATAAAGACACCATCCATATTAATGGTAACTGTCACATTCTGAGTAAGCAGCGTTGTGATCACCTGACCGTTAGAAAGACTGGATGACAGTGCTTCGCCGGCAACAACATGATAAAGCAGCACATCCGTGAGATCACCCGTTGGGTCATCGAGCAAAGTTGTCAGCAGTCCTGCAGGCAGCGCAGCGAATGCAGCATCGGTTGGAGCAAAAACAGTGAACGGACCGGGGCCGCTCAGGTCATCTGCCAGACCAGCTGCAATAACCGCAGTTTCTAAAGTGTTGTGGTCCGGGCTGTTGACGATAACGTCTACAACCGTCTGAGCTCTAAGCTGAAAGCTTAGCGCAAAAGCAAGAAAAGTAAAAAATAGTGATTTCATTGTACATTAAATTTTTGTTACAGGCCTTATAACAATTAAAAACAACAGCGGTTCAACTGACCAACAGGATAAATTAGCGCTCTGTTCCCGGTTTTATTCCTGAAAACCACGTCAAACAAGGAATACAAGCCAGTGAAGAAAACTCCTGGAACTGTGATGAAATACAGTCATCATGATTTCGATCAATATTTAATATACGAAAGCAACGAAATCGAGACTTGATGAAACAGTAAGACTCACCTCATTCAGGTTAATGCTTCGTTGCGAAATCTGATTGGACCGGTATATATAAGCAACAATAAGAGCAGCAAACTACCCCATGTCAGAACCTTGAAATGATTTAGGATCGGGTTAAGCCCTCCATACAAAAGACTTAGGTTGAAGGAAAGATAAACTATGATCAGGGTGACTAAAAGCCATTTGCCACTGGTATAACTTCGCAGATAGACAATCAACCATAGAATAGCTGGCATGGTTGTAATAAACGCATAATGCTGTTGATGAGGGAAGAGCAGTGAAGAAGCAAGGAACAGATAAGAGATCTCATAGAGTCTTCTTGAGTTATCCTCAACCCTTACAAAAGGAAGAGAACGAAGAAACCACAAGGTCAACAGAACAAAAACAATTCTGATCATGTTGATTGTCTTATGGACCTGCTCACTGTCCAGACCGATCAAGTTTCGCTTAATTAAAAGTCCATTGTGCTCTTGTGCGTCTTCAACAAACATGGTCGAGACCAATGTTGTAAGACTGTGAAAACTGGTTTCCTCATGGTCAAACACATGGCGATTCTGAGTTGGGTCTATTCGGTGCCAATAGCAATGAAGCAGCTCATTGTTTTTTTCATAACCAATCCATAAGGAAGGCAAGACGAAAAACATGACCAAAGCAACTATAACGGTACTGAAGGCCTTGAATTCTCCTCGGTAAAACAAGTATGGTAAAAACACAACCGGCAGCAATTTGATATTAATAGCCAAAGCCAGAACTGAACCACCCAATACCCTTTTCCCCGACCAGATCAACCAAAGTGACTCAAGACTCATCCACAATATCCAATGATTTATCTGCCCAAGATGCAGATTGCTTCTTATAAATCGCAGAGAAAAAAATATCAATGAAAAGATCAAGAGATACCTGCCGGATCTCTCGAGAATCTTGCCAGGCACAAAACGAAGAAGAAGCGTGATGATTCTCCAAACAACAAATAGGCCGAATATCGACCAGATAATTCTGACCAAAAAAATTGGCAACCAGGTAAGCGGATGAATTAAGGTCGCAAATAAGACACTGTAGAAATAGTGATAGATGCCAAAGTACTTCTCCGTGTAAATATCTCCCCCGGCAAACAAATCTTCTGAAGCCGCCAGAAAAATATCCATGTCGTTGCGCACCTGACCCGACTCTGTCCAAACGAACAAAACACAAATGCCGATCAGCAGCCATTTCAGCAGACCGCTGCTGACGCTTCTCTCCAGAATCTCTACTATTCTGCCCCTGCTGATCATCACCCCGCGAAACTAAGTACGGTTGAACAAATCTGTGTTCAAACTTGAACCGAATAAAAAAATGAAAACCGGAACACAAGTATAAATTCGTTCAATCCATTCCCCTTCTGGTCAATTGCAATTCAACATCTTGATCTGATCGGGAAAATAATCAACAGAAACAAAGGGAACACAAGTGACGAAAAAAATTATACAGATCACCCTGATCATTGCTGCCATATCCATCATCGTTTATGTTTACTTCAACATATCCTCTGATAAAGAAAATATTGGTGACCCTTTCCTCCTGATCACCCCAAGAACATCCATTGTCATGGAAATCACCGACATGAGTGGACTGGATGACTTTCAGCCCATTCTCCAAGCCATTTCACAATCCTCAAATGAGGTTGGGGGTGTTTCGTTTAACCCCACAAGCGAATGGCATTCAATCATCCTAAAAATTGACTCACTCCGGGCCAACAGCGATCTTTGGTTTAAAACCCTGTCGAAGAGCCCACTGGTAATGAGTTCCAATGAACAAGGTCGCGGCGATGCATGGCAAGTCCTTATTGGTCTCGGAAATTTATCGAGCTCGGAAATATCATCCATGATGGAATTATGGCAGACACAAGAATCAAAACGTGATTTCAAAAACCAGGAAATACATGAGTGCGCCGATATGCAGTGGGTTGTTTTAAATCAATGTCTCGTAATTGCATCCATATCATCCATGCTGGAAGATGCTGTTATTCACGCTTCGAATAAACAAAGTAATCATGAAACCCAACTTTTAAACAATGTCCGACAAATCTCAAGCAGAGATATTCCTGTGCACTATTACATTGCTGAAAGCAAAACGGCCTGGTTACAGCTGGATCCAATCTGGATCGGAGGACAGGCTGTACTGAGTGGATACAGAATGACAAGTGATGAATCGACGAATAGCCTGTCTTTGGCTTCAAACGGGCATTCCACAGGAATACAAAACGTTCTTCCGGTGAATACTTCATACGTTGATTGCTACAGCTACAATGACTTCGAATCAGGCTGGAGGATGCATGAAGAATATTTTGCAGGATCAGAAAAATCCCGATTCTGGAGTCAGGCTTGGCAGGATTTGGGAGATAGTTGTCAGTGCGATTTGAATGCGTCTATGGTCAACTGGCGATCCGGTGAATGGGGAACAGCTGTAATCACCTTGTCCGACAGCAGCACAGCAGAAGTTGCATATTTCGGCATCAAAGACACAACAGATATTATACCGTTGCTACAACCCGCGCTCGATCACAGCCCTGATAAAGCGAGCGGCATTTATAAGATCAAGTATCCTCAACTTTTTGAAAGAAACCAACCCGAAGGAATTCTCATTGAACACAACTACGTCATGCAGCACAACGGATATGTTTTCGCCGCGACTACGCCGGGTGATCTCCGTGCCATAATTAATTCAGGCGTGCATCTTTCCGACGATGCCTGCTTCAGTCTAATTTCTATCCCATTAAATAAATCAACCGGTCGTTTTGTATTCAGGAAGGATTTCTATGCAGCACCGGTTCCGCAAATTCTGAGACAAATGCTTGCCGGTTTCACTTGCGTTGCCATGGAATCTGAAAGCGCTGAAAACAACCGAATTCTATTGACCCTGAGTTTGCCTGTTCAAAGACCGGAAATTAACAGTGCCTCAACTGAACAGAATAGTTCACCCAACACTGTTGCTGCGGCAAAAGACATTGTGCAGGGGCCATGGACAGTCACCAACCACAAGACCGGCGGCAAGGAAGAGGCTATTGTCAACAAGGCGTTTGAACTTTGTCTGATTGGTGAAAATGGTGATTTTCTTTGGAAGAAAAGCATTGGTTCAAGAGTGCTTGGCAACGTTGTGCAGATAGACGCACTCAACAATGGCAAGTTGCAACTTGCATTTACAACTGAATCGGCCATACATATAGTCGATCGCAATGGCAATGATCTCAAAGGGTTTCCATACAAAAACAAGGAATCCATTTCTTCACCATTGCTGGTTGCTGACTATGAAAACAACAAAAAGTACAGACTGATATTCGCAAGCAGTGACGGCTCGATTGTAAATCTGAATACAACAGGAACTGTTACAGAAGGATGGAAGAATCCGGTTGAAAATGCAGTCATCAATCAGGTGACACATTTCAAAACAGGGAACGAAGATTTACTGATGGCAGTTAGCGTAACAGGCAAAATAAGTCTCTATAAAAGAAATGGTGAGTTAAAACAAAAAACAGAAATGGTTCTTGAAGGATATGATGGCGGACCAATTCAAATTCAGTCAGGACAAAAACTCAGTGATTGCAAGATCACCTTCACCAACAAAAACAGTGAGAAAAAAACCCTTCAACTAACTGATTAAGGATGTTCAGAAAATCCCGGATGAACAATCAACTCTCCCCTTGTGCCGCCGCCTCTATTGTAAGCACCGCAGGAATCATGACGCATGGCACATGATGAAAATGTGATTGCTGTAATGATTGAAAGTAAAACGATTCTGTGCTTTTTCATTTGATGTATGTTTTGTTGAGTGCGATAACTTGTGCCAATCAACGAAATAAGCTGCTTCTTATTGCTTTGGCGAAAAACGATCCACCAGAAACCAGGAACAGAGATTTTCAATTACAAATAGAAACATCACCTTTTATAGACTGAAAGATCATTAACTGCGCAATGGCCTGTGTCTTTAAAACACAGGCCATTGCAATAATTCTATTTATGTTAATCTACTTCTGAGCAATACCGGAGGCACCAGCGGAAACTACTTCCACCCATTGCCCGGTAGTTCTTGCGAAAATAGAATTGTCATACATCGCTTCGCACGATACTGAAGGAAGATAATACCTTCCCAAATAAGTCGCATTCAGCTTCACCCGAAATTTACGTGTTTGATTTTGCACCAAATCGAAATATGACATTACCCGGTCATCACGTACATCCTGATAATCCGGAGCATCGGCATTCAGAACAACCGCTGAAACATCCAAACGTTGATTGATGATTTCCCAACCGCTTGGGAATATTTGTGTCAACGCCAGTTCATCATAACGACCTCTTGTACCCGGATTCCAAATACTCACTTCTGCGTAAAAATCCGTGCCCTGGTTAAGTCTTGCCGGGTTCATGGTATTGCCGGCCATATCAAAATACTTTACTTCAACATACAGGTTAGATGCCGCTGCTTGTTCCTGCGCAACGGCAGGCTGACCCGTACTCACAACACGCACATAAAGCAAAGAACCACCGGTATTCAAGATCTCCACATTGTTTCCTTTCAGCATCGATGGTGCAATACGAGTTCGTGACAAAGGTTTATTCGTTTTCAAAGTTGACACCTCCTTTCCATTGAGCGAACATGTGAAAGAAATATTTCGATTCGTTTCTCCTGCTGAAAACTTAGCTATCGCCAGAAGACCGTATGCAACAGTTTGTGTACTATACCATGTATCGGCACTGAGAGCTTTCGATAATTCTATTACAAGAGGTGCCGCTTTGGCGCGATCACCCATCAAGGTCAAGGTTTCAATAATCATTGCTTCATCGCGATAATTGCTGCCATATGAACCACTCAAAGAAATATATGGCGCTACACTGGTTGTTTGATTGCTGATCATCGCCTTTGCTGTTTCCTGCTGACCTGCCAGTGCATATGCAGCGGCTAGTCGCCATTTGGCCGCGAGAGAAGTTGCGCCTCTTTCTTTCATCCTGTTCATAGCGCCCATTTCAGGTTTACCGGCAAGAGCTAGCGTGTACAAACGATAGGCCTGAATCAAGTCATTTTCATACCAATAATAATCACCGCTTCTTGAATCCTTAGGTGACCATTGCTGTACAACCTGCTGCTGGTATGCAACCCATGAACTCTCCCAGTTTGCAGGTAAAGTATAACCTTTCTTCTTGGCTTCGAGCATGAAGTGTCCTGCATAACTGGTTCCCCAGTCATTCACGCCAAGATCTCCGGGCCAATATGACATACCTCCTCCACGGACCTGAAATTTGGCCAATCTGTTGATGGCGGCTTTTACATTCTCATTTGTCTTTTTTACTTCCGCTTCACTGAGCTCCATCACATCTGAAAGATACAATTGAGGGAATGCCCCTGATGTTGTTTGCTCAATACAACCATGCGGATATCCCATCAGGTATTTCAATCGTTTGCCAAAATCAACAGGAGGCATTGAGCTCACCTCCACCCATGACTCATTGCTTCCCTCCATACCGGGCAAATCAAAATTACCACGCCATGACGAGCCTCCGTCCACTGCTGCTTCTGTGACATTCGTGACAAATGGATTCGGATTGCGGATTTCAATTTCCGTTTCATAACTGCTCTTGAAATTTCCGCTGGTGACCAAAACTTTCACTTTACCAATTCCGAGTTTATTTGAAATTTTTATGGGGAAATTCACAACGTCATCTCCCATTGCACTGAATGAAATGTTCTTGCTATTGCCTTCGGCAAATTGAAAATATTCGTTGGCCTCTATCTTCACCTGAACATCCTTGATCTTTTCATCCATTGCAAAAACAGTAACTGGCAATTTCACCTCTTCACCAGGGCCAAGCACACGTGGCAGTGAAGCAAGAACCATCAATGGCTTTTTCACTGGCACAGCCTTTTCGGCGTTGCCATATGCCAAATCCTTTCCTGATACAACCATCACACGTACAGATCCGATATAGTTGGGCATTGTGAACTTGTGCGTCTTTGATTTTCCGGCTTCCAAAGTGAATGGTCCGGCATGCATGACAACAGGCTTAAATCTGTTCGCTCTGTTTTTGCCTTTTCCATCCGACTCGCCATCACCGCCCAGACTCAGAACTCTTTCCAACTTTGCACCATAAGCTCCGATAACCATGTCGTACATATCGAATGTGTTCACGCCAAGTGCTTCCCGTGCGTAAAAATGATTCCACGGATCAGGCGTTTTGAAACGTGTGAGATCCAGCAATCCTTCATCAACAATCGCCAGAGTGTAGGTCATGGATTTGTTGTCTTTCTCAGAAATTTTCACTTCGAACTCCTTCTCAGGCGCAAGCTCATCAGCCATCTGAATGACTGGATTGAGATGTGATCCGGGATTTTCCACAAACAAAGGCATTACGCCGTAGAGTCTGATTGGCAAATCATTTTCCGTTTGGTTATGCGGCTGAATCATACTGATATGCACATATGCATTCGGTGTCATCTGCGGCGTAGTCTTAAACGAATAGGTTGTTTGACCTTGTTTCGTTTCTATCCATTTAGCCTCAAGAACTCCCGTGCTGTTCTCAATTGAAACGAGCGCTCTACCAGTATTGCCGCTCGGTATAACCACTTTGCATTCCTCACCCGTCACATATTTTTCCTTATCCAATGAAAACGCCAGCACGGCAGCGCCATCAGGATTTCCACGGCTGGCGCGATTTTCTGTTGCAGGCCAGTCCAGATAAATATCACGACCAGAAGCATGTCCACCTTCCGGATCTTCAATGCGCACCATGTATCTTCCCCATTCCGGTTGATCAACACGAATAGCAAACTGACCCCGGCCATCAGAACCGGTGCTCGTTTCTCCGGATGAAACGGGTATAGTACTTTCCGATCCGACATAATTGGCAAGATCATTTCCATTGCGCTCCCACCACCAGCGCCAATTCACCTTGTACAATTTCCAGTTGAGTTTATCTGCCTTTACCGGATTCCCTTGTGCATCGACGGTCACCACTTGTATGCGATGATCCTTTCCAGTTTCAAGGTAATAGCTGTATTTATTTTCAGGTTCCGGGATTTTTATTCCAATGAATTTAGAATATGGTGCGTAAGGCATGGTAAAGCGATCTACAGAAAAGTCTCCACCTTCTTCAAAAACTTTTACACTGAAAGAAGCAGTAAGCATGCCTGGTGCACGGCCGCGGAGATTTGGCTTCACCTGAATAGTTGCAAGTCCTTCGGCATTCACCTGGCCGTCGAAAATGGTTTGTTCTTCAGGGTAATAATTACTTACTGGATCATCGAAAATGTATTCATCGAAATTTTCAAAGCTTGTAGACCTATTCATGAAGGTGGCAGTCACATTCGCTTTTAAGTTTTTTGCAATGGCTCCGTGCAGCCATTTCACAGTTAATTTTCCTGCGACATCTCCAGTCAGATTTTTTGTGTCGCCACCAAAATCCATGGCCAGCTTCAGCCTGTTAGGCTTAATAGTTTCCACACGTATCGACTTTGAGAATACTGCCCCTCCAACACGAACATTAGCCTGGTAATTCCCTGTGGGCGCGTCGGGATCGGTACTGCAGGTAAAATTGAAAAATCCATTTTCACTTTTACTCTTAACCATTTTCTTTACGACTTGTCCTTGCGGATTAATCAATTCGAAATTCACGGGATGCACTGCCGGCAACATCTTCTTCTCATCTTCTAAAATAAAAGACAAAAACAGGGTGTCACCAGGACGCCATACGCCGCGCTCGCCATAAATAAATCCTTTCAATCCTCTCTGCGATTCTGCGCCACTCACATCAAAAGTGCTTAGGTTGAGCGCATGACTTCCATCAAGCTTCAAATAGCCTCGCTGTTTACCGTTCTTGGCAGAAAGCAGATATGGTATACCATCCAACTTATCCAATCTGGCCATTCCCTGACCATCACTCTTCAATTTGGCAATCACCTGTTGCTGATAATTCAACACTTCGAGCTCTACACCACTGAGCGGTTTTGCAGTCTTGATATCACTCACCGCGAATAACATCGAATGATCATCACCCTTTTTGGCTATCAACCCAATATCGGACGACAAAATATTTTTTCCAACAGGTTCTCTTCTGTAGTACGCCGAATTACAGGGGTTCTCACGTTCCGACCAATCATAGTCGTCATAATAGTCGTAGTACTCATCATAATAATCTCCGTACTCGCCATCTTCATCCCAATACTCCTCATCACCTCCTTCAAACGATTGTGTGTCTTCCATGCTCAGCTCTTCCATGTCAGATTCAGCGGCTTCATCCTCTCCTCCATCCTCACAGTGGTAAAGACTGTATGCCTTTCGGAAGCCAATTTCAACTCTGTATATGGCGCCAGGCTCCACTTTGATAATCTCATCGAGGTTTAAGTAATAGGTGTTCCAAATTGCCATGTCCGTGTTTCCTTCCGGATTGAGCTGTACAGTTTTTCTTTTCACAACACGACCAACTCGGCGCATTTCGTAATCTCCTGCCAAATCATTGACTTGTAAAAACTGTGGGATATTATTTTCATAAACGCGCAAGACTCTCACGTCCACCGCAGAAAGATTCACCGCCTGAAAAGGAAACACCATGCCATTCGACGTTGGCAGAATAAGCCGCTCCGCATCATCAATTTTCACATCTGGTTTCATCGCTTCGAAGTCGAGCAGAATATTCTCCTCTTTCGCAGAGACATAACCCATGATATTTTTTACTCCGCCATGAATGAGCAACTGGTGCTCTCCCGCCATTCTGTACGAAGGATAAATTCGAATTTCATTGGCGTCGATTGCAAATCTTTCTCCATACATATCCTGTAAATCAACAATACCATTCAGATTCTGATTTGGATCCAGCGGATCAGAGAACAAAACCTGAACGTATTGTTCCGGTTGCTGAACGATGTTAAAAAGAATCACTTTGAAATCACCGAGAGCGGGAATTTCCTGATCAATTTGACCGTTCTGCGGTGCATCCAAAGCAGAGCCGCTCCAATTCATCTTGACGGCATTTGGTGAATCGCCACGATAAATACTGTCGACAGTGAAATAATGTAAATGAGGATCTGTGCTTGTTTGCCAGTTGACCAATAACTCGGCACCATTTTCCTCTGCTTTGATTGTTTGAGGCAGTTGAGTCAAGTCGCAGACATCAATTGTTTGAAGCAATCCCGACATATACATCCACTGCAAACTATCGTTTCTATATGGCTTGATGTTGTCGACTGAAACATTTACGTGTTGTTGCATTCCGACAAAACTGAATTTGAAGCGAGACAGTGCTCCCGGCACTTCCGTGAATCTGTCCAACTTCAACTCCCCTTCATACACCTTACCTCTTTCAAGCCAATTCTTTGGCCTGAACTCCAAAGTTTGATTGTCGAGCCACCACAACTCTCCTTCAATAGACGGTGAAAAACTGAGTAAATCTTCCTGAACCGGTTCGCTTGTATTGACATCACCCTTGAATGCGTCCGTTAAACGAATGCGCAAAGGACTGGCTACCGAAATGCTGCCGCTGGTAAATGCAGAAATGTATTGGGCAAATGCCGGATTAAAGGGAATTGGACCTTTCTTTTTGCAAGAGTTGGTAGTAATTACAATCAACAAAAAAGCCATGGCATAGACCACGGCCGAACGAAGAGCAGGAGCAGGTTTCATTATGTGAGAAGCGGAATTGGTCGCTTTCTAACCGCAAGGTAACGTAGTTTATTACCAATTATTTGAAGTGCACAAAAATTCTTTTTGATGGCTTCAAAAGAAGTTGTTTCCATCAGTCGATCCAAAATTCCAGGCCTCCGGTGCTCAAATTATCAAATGAATTTTTTTAAATAGATAAACCGTTATTTCGCTCGTATATCAAAGGCTTCATGATGGTTATTTTGCCTGAAGAACTACTCCGATAAACCAAGTTTATCTCGCAACAAATCCTTGTAAGTTCTTCCAACCGGTATTTTTGTTCCGGCAACTGAAAGCTCAGTCGGATATACCCCATCGACGAGTGTCGTATTCACTGCAAATCCTCTATGAATTCGAAGGAAAATGCCGGTATCCAATTGCTTGATAAAGTCGTCAAGCGTGCTTCGGATCAAGATCTTCTTATTACTTGCCAAATGAAGCGCCACATAATTTGACTCACTTTCAAGGTAGATCAAATCGTGGTAAAAAACCTTGCGAAATGAATGTCCGTCTTTGATAAAAACACTATCGCGCGTTGTTGTCGATTCTTCTCTGGTATGTGGTTTTTCGCTGGATTGCGCACTATTGAAATTACTGAATGCAATCTCAATAGCCGAGTACAACTGATCTTTGGTAACAGGCTTTGCCAGATAAGCTGATGGTCTGACAAGTTTGGCACGCTGGATTGTCGCACTGTCCATATTGGCTGTCAAAAAAATGAAGGGGATATCGAATTTTTTCATGACCGTATCAGCCACGTCAATTCCATCCATCTGACCTACCAGATTGATGTCGAGCAATAACAAATCGGGCCTTTCATTTTCGATCAACTCTATGGCCTCACTGTACCTTGTGGCATTGTCCGGCACATCGTATCCGATATCCAGCAGCATCTCAGTAATGGCACCCGCGATGATCATATCATCTTCAACAATTCCAATTTTAAGCATTTCGCGATTACTCATAACATCTTACTTCTGGCATCCAGGTCTTTAAAAATCAATTCGAATTTACAGCCTTCGTCGAATCTGTACGACATATTTCCTGCAAGCTGGCGACTCAGTTGGCGAATAAGCTTCATTCCAAGCGTATTCGATCTTTTAAAATCAAAGTCCTCCGGTAATCCAACTCCATTGTCGGCAAAACAAAACGAAAAGCTCCCTTCACCCAAATCTTCAATTGTAATCTTGATGAGCCCTTCACTCCTGCCCTTAAAAGCATACTTGTAGGCATTTGTAAGAAGTTCATTGATCAGCAAGCCAAGTGGAATGGCAGAATCAATATCGAGATAAAATTTTGGCACATTACAAACTACTTCCACCGGACAATCCTGGCGTTCGAAAATCTGACGAATATGCGACGTAAGCTCGCGAAGAAAGCTATCGATTTCAACACCCTTCAAATCGTCATGTTGATAGAGGTTCTGGTGAATAAACGCGATGGACAAAACCCTGTTCTGACCTTCAGTGATAGCGGCTTTCACATTTTCATCGGTCGTTCTTGCTCCCTGCATTTCCAGCAATGCTGAAATCACCTGCAAATTATTTTTCACCCTATGGTGTATTTCCTTGAGCAACAACTCCCGCTGGGCAATGGCTTCCTGCAATTGCTGTGTGCGACGCATGACGGTATTTTCAAGATACTTCACCGTTCGGTTTTTATCTCTTTTGAGAAAAAATGAACGGGCGCGGAAAAAAATCAGAAACACCAATCCAATAATTGCAAAAACTATAAGATAACCTTTGAACCCATAAAATAGGCTTCCTTTGACACGAACCGGAATATTGCAAATGGTAGCTCCGGAAGTATTATTCACGATCTGTAATGAGTAGCGCCCTTCAGGAAGTTCACCCAGACGAATAGGCCCGTTGTGAAAAGGAAACCATGTTACATCAAAAGGTTCAAACCGATAGACACAACTATCACCATGTGATAATTCAGGGATTCGGATAA
>JBEIHH010000047.1:0-23618 GCA_040381475.1 Crocinitomicaceae bacterium
CGCATGGCATCCACCTGATTTTTCATCAACGCTATGAGAGGAGATACCACAATGGCCGTCCCTTCCAGCATGAGTGCCGGTAATTGATAACAAAGGGATTTTCCGCCTCCGGTAGGCATGATCACGAAAGTATCGTTACCCTCAAGCACCGACTTGACCACATCTTCCTGAAGTCCTTTAAAATTACTGAAGCCGAAAAAATGCTTCAATGCTTCCTTTGGAGAAAGCTCTACTACTGTTTGCATGTCGAATATGTTTGAAAACGTTCGTGGAACGTGTTCCATTCTTATTGGCGGAGTCCTCAGATCCTCGACTTCAGATGCATTGCTGAAGAAAGAGACCAAACATGGGCTGCTGTCCGGGAGACCTGCACTCAGAAAACTTTGCGCATTGTTCTCGCCAAAAAGACTGAAACAGGTTCACAAGTTAGGTAAAAACACTTCAATAACTCAAACGTTTTAATGTTCGGTAAAACAATTCGCTTCACCGGATTAGCTCCCTTTAAAAAAAAGGAACGCGAATATAATTATGATTGTGCATTAAAAAAAAATTAGTTTACGTTCAGAAAAGCTTTCGAAAAGATGTTGCACGACAGGCATTCCCGGAGGAACACAACATAAAATTTTCAAAACACTCAGTTGCCTTTTTGCACAGTTGATCCACTGTATCCCCAGTGAAAATACTCCGGGCAATCTGTAGCCGGGAAATGCATTGCAGCAACAGTCGAAAAAATCATCGAAGACATTTTGCATCTTTGCGCACCATTTACAGGAAGCTTGGCGAAAAAAATAAACATCCTCCATTCAGGTAAAAAGACGCTTCGGATCGAAGCAGAGGCTCTTGAATTGCTGGCAACAACTCTCGACAAGAGGTTTGAGCAGGCGGTAACCGCCATTTTCAGATCTCAAGGAAGACTCATCGTAACCGGCATTGGCAAAAGCGGAAACATTGCACAAAAGCTTGTCGCTACTTTCATCAGCACGGGACAACCAGCCGTTTTCATGCACGCTGCCGACGCCATCCACGGCGACTTAGGCAATGTCCAAAAGAACGATGTCGTGCTGTGTATTTCAAGAAGTGGCGATTCGCCTGAAATAAAAGTGCTCATTCCTTTGCTGAAGAGCATGGGCAATCTATTGATTGGTATGGTAAGTCAGGAAAAAAGTTTTCTCGGACGCCATTGCAATTTTATTCTTCACACGCCAATTTCCAAAGAAGCCTGTCCGAACAATCTTGCTCCCACAACCAGCACGACCGCACAACTGGCCATGGGCGATGCTGTTGCTGTTGCCCTCATGGAATTGCGCGGTTTTTCATCCCGTGATTTCGCCAAATACCACCCCGGTGGTGCTCTCGGCAAAAAACTCTACATCAAAGTTTCGGATCTTTTGGGAGAAAACTCTGCCCCTCAGGTCAGACCATCAACAAGCATTCGTGAGGCCATTGTAGAAATTTCCTCAGCACGATTGGGAGCTACAGCGGTTCTTGAAAGGAACAAGCTTGCCGGAGTAATCACGGACGGCGACATCCGCCGAATGCTCGAAAAAAACCAGGATATCAGTGGTATCAAAGCCTCTGATATCATGAACAAAAAGCCGAAAACAATAGAAGCCAATTCTCTTGCTGCCGAAGCTTTTCACATCATGGAGTCACACAATATCACGACCCTGATCGTTGTAGAAAAATCCATATACTGCGGCATTGTTCACCTTCACGACATACTGAAAGAAGGTATCTACTGATAAAAACGAACTTACGGTGGCTGAAGAGAAAAAAGACATGTCGTTTCTTGAACATCTCGAAGAGTTGCGTAAACGGCTCTTTCGAGCTGTTGTTGGAATTGTGGTTGGTGTAATAGTCATTATTTATTTCCATGATTTTGTAGTCAACGACGTCATCATGGGTCCGCGCAAAGCAGACTTTATTACCTATCGTGCATTCTGTTCGTGGTCACACAAAATGGGATTGGAGGAGCAGCTTTGTCTTGCCCCACCAACACTGACTTTGCAAAGCACCACAATGAGTGGTAATATGAATGCCGATATCCTGATTTGTCTGGTAGGAGGAATGATTATAGCCTTCCCATTTGTGTTTTTTCAGTTGTGGGGCTTCATCAAGCCAGGGCTTAAGGAAAGAGAGATCAATGCAGTGCGTGGTATCGTCTTTTACGTTTCCACACTGTTTTTCGCAGGCGTGGCTTTTGGTTATTTCCTGCTCGCTCCGTTAAGCATTCAATTTCTTGGCAATTACCAGTTTGCAGACGTTCAGAATAACGCCACCATACTTTCCTACCTCAAGCTAACTACCTCTCTTGTGTTCGGCACCGGGCTTATCTTTCAGTTACCGATTCTGGTCTACTTTTTAGCCAAAATCGGCTTGATCAGCTCTGCATTTCTACGAAAATACCGCAAACACGCTTTTGTTGTCAACCTTATTGTGGCAGCCATACTCACTCCGCCTGATGTAACAAGTCAGCTGCTTGTCGCACTACCTATTCTTTTGCTTTACGAAATAAGCATCATAGTGGCTTCAAAAACCGAAAAATCAGCATCGGTAGGGTAGTATCCTTACAGCGTGTATTCGTTTGAAATAGTTACCCGGCTCAATCTCGTGTGAGAAGGGTTTTTATATATTTGATGCCTGTTTTTTTGACCTTTTAAATTTTAATTATCGATGAAAAAAGTTTACTTGCTTATTATTACTGTTATGACGGGATCGATCATGTTGGCGCAGTCTGCAAAACCGGGCCGCTCTCAAAAAGCCACCATCACCCGTGAAAATGTCGAGATGTCTGTAACTCGCTTCGATGCACCAGTTCGCAGCGAAATGCGTGATGTCATTCTCGAAGAAGATTTCCAGACCGGTGGCACCGTTCCCGGAGATCTGCCAGCTGGTTGGCTTACCAATGATGTGGATCAGACTGAAGGAACCGCAGACGACGCTACGGACGATACTGTAGGTCCTGCATTCCGTCTTCATGATTCAGAATCCTCTAACAATGGCGGCTACTGGCCGGTACCAGAACTGGGCGTCGGCAACACATTCGCTGGTGCGAACGATGACGGAGAGCCTTGCGATTGTCAGATGGACGAGGTATACCTGGAGTCACCAACGGTGGATTTCAGCGATGCCGCCAATCCTGCTATCCAGTTCGATGTTTACCATGATGGTAATTTCGTTACAGCTGCCAACCAGTTTGCAGCACTTCAGGTTTCCTCTGATGGTGGCGCTTCATGGACACAGGTTGACTATGTGAACAGCGAGGACGGTCTTATTCCAACTGACGAAGGAAACTGGCAGCGCGTTGTATTCACTTTGTTCGACTACGCAGGAAGCAACGATGTACGTTTTCGTTTTGTGTGGAAAGATGCTGGTGAGTGGGCTACAGGTCTTGCTATCGACAATGTTGAAGTTGGCAACCTGGAGTCTGTAAGCCTTAGCATGGACAAGGTTCTTGCCTGTGACTGGAACGCTCCTTTCTATGGCTATGGTCTTTGGGAATATAGCATGATTCCGCTTGCTCAGGCAGACACAGTTCGCGCAACCAATGTGCTCTCTAACACAGGATTAAACACACTGACCAACCTCAGCGTGAACCTGGAAGTATTCAAAAACGGAAGTTCACAGGGTGTTTGGTCTTCTGCTGAAGTTGCTCCTGAACTTGTGAGTCTTGCAAAAGACACCATCTCTGTCATCACTGAATATATCCCTGACGCCGTGGGTACTTATGTCATCACCGGCACTGCTGTAAGCGACAGCGTTGAGGTTGACACAGAAGACAATTCTGCAAGCAACTCTTTCATGGTTACTGAATGTACCTATGCACGTGACCTCGGTTCGTCGCAAGGTTCATTCATTATGGAATCCGGTGATTACGGTGGAAACCTTTTCGACATTTACGAGACCCAGGAATTCTCCAGCATCTGGGTGGCCCTTGGTTCTGGTTCATCACTCGACGCCAACACTGTTACAGGTGTAGTTTATGAATTCCAGGGATTTGACGATCTTAGCGGAGACCCAATCTTTGCTTACGTAGACAACTCACAGACTGAGGAAGTACCAGTTTATGAGGGCGATCTCAATTTCGTCGGCGGCAACAAATTCATTTGCCTTCCCTTCGAAGCACCTCTGACACTTGAGGCCGGAAGAGTTTATTTCGTAACCGTTCAGGGCAATGACCTGATTCGTCTGCCAGTATCGGGTGTAAATACCTTCCCTGCTATTGGTTCATGGTTATACCGTGATTCTGACGCTTCATACGGTTGGCCACAAGGAATTTTCATGATTCGTTTGATGGGAACTTGCGCTGAAGGCTGCACGGTTGCAGTTGAAGAGAATATTGAAAACAACGGTATGTCTCTATATAACATGCCAAACCCTGCCTCAAACACCACTACAATCAACTTCAATTTGAGCAACCAATCCGTTGCGAACCTGATCGTACGCGATGTAACCGGCAAATTGATTGAGTCAATCAATCTTGGCAACAGAATGGCTGGCAACAACACCTACGACATGAACATATCAACCTATCCTGCAGGCGTTTACACTTACACGCTGCAGGCTGGCGAAATGACAATGAGCAGCAGACTGATTGTTAAATAATCAGACCTCAATAATCTTAAGAAAGGCTTCCTGTAGGAAGCCTTTCTTTTTTTAACACAGCGAATTAATAGGGTGAATTTGTTGAGTTTTGTATTTTAGCCAGATCAAAAAACCAATCAATGAAAAGAATAATTTTACCCTTACTCGCATTAATGACATTTGGTGCCACAGCACAAAAGCATCAGAGCAATCCGCAGCAGCGCGTTCACGTAAAGAACGCTGAGCAAATGGTTGTTTTCCACGGAGACAATTCTGACGGCGGTTCTATTCAGCGCGGATCTGAGTTCATGTATGAAGACTTCTCGAACGATCTTGATGGCTCTACACCTTTTGGCGCATGGACAGTTTCTGACAACGCAGACAACACCATCTGGCATATGGCAACATCTGCCAGTCCTGCAGGCCAGTACACCAGTGGTTCAGATCCGTTGGATTCTGAATCTGAAAACAATGGTTGGGTAATTTTCGATGCCGATTATTACATAACCGAAAATCCAGCCTTCGGTGAAGGAGATGATGCATACGCGACCGGTTTTCTTACCTCGCCTGAGTTAAATTTCACTGAATTGGGTTCTGTTCTGGTTGAGTTCCAGCAACTCTTCATTTACTGCTGTTTTCCGATTTCTCCGCTTACGCTGGAAGTATCTGTCGACAATCAGGAAACCTGGTATGTATTTCCAGCCGAAGGTGATTTCTTCGATGGTGCAAATCTTTTCTCCGATAACCCACTGACGACCGTGGTTGATATCAGCTGCATAGCTGCCAATCAGCCGAGTGCTTATATCCGTTTTGCATACAATTCTGCGGAAGAAGCGGGATACACTCAGTATTTCTGGGGACTTGATGACATTCGCATCTATGACAACCCAAGCATGAACGACCTTGAGTTGACAGAAATCATGACCGGTGATATCGTAGCAGATTACGAATACCAGCTTGTTCCATTCGAACAGCGCCGTCTGGCTGCCAATGGCGGTCTGGTTGTTGGCGGTACATTTGCGAATCGCGGTATATATGCTCAAACTGGTGTCAAGTTGGTCACAGAGATTCTTGACGACACCGACGCGGTAATTTATACCAGCGAATCAGACCCGAACGACGTTCCATCCAATCTTACATCTACTGAATGCCCTTCTTCTGAGTTCTTCCAGCTTTTTGTGCCATCAGGCTGGGAGCCTTCAGAAATTGGTCTCTACACTGTTCGCATCACTCTGACGGGCGACTCTACAGACCAAACTCCTGATAACAACACACTGGAAAAAACCATTGAGTTCACAACCGATGAGTACGGGCATGATGTTGCGGCTGACCTTACTGGTTTCCTCGGCACAGGAGCTGTAGCCGGCACAACACCTACGGAGTACAACCCAGGTGGTTGGGGAAGCGTATTCATTTGTCCAAATGAAGGTTCAACTGCTTATGGTGTTTCCGTGCGTTTCGGTCCTACCTCAGCCAATGGTGTTGAATTCAAATCATCACTGATTGAAATCGATCCGGAAGTTGGTCTGAACGACAGCCCGGTAATTGCTGAAGAATACTACCAGATGGCAAACAACTGGCATGACGGAGAATACACATATTTCCCCTTCGATAACGAAGTGGAAATGGCTGCAGGAATTCAATACTTCGCAAATATCTGGCGCGAACAGCAAGGCGAAGGACGCCTTCTCGTTGGAGCAACAGAAGTTCAGGACACTGACCTATCTTCAGCACAATGGGAACGCGCAGGAAGCGGTGAATTCGTTTGGTTCTTCTTCCAGCAATACACTTTCTCTGTTAGACTCATTGTTTCAGACCGTGTTGGTTTGGAAGAGCGCACTTCATCAGTTCTGAAGTCATTCGACGTATTCCCGAATCCTGCAGTAACTGAAACCCGCGTTAATTTCAACCTCGAAGGTTCACGTTCCGTAGCTTATGAAATCCGGGATCTTCAGGGCAAATTAATCAAGTGGGCCAACGTTGGTTATTTCCCACAGGGAGAAAACAACTTTGCTGTGAACGTAAGCGATATCGCTGCCGGTAATTATGTGCTTAACCTCGTTATCGACGGAAGTTCATTGTATTCTAGACAGCTGAATATTCAGAAGTAATTTTTCTTTTGACTATATTTTTTGTGAGGCCGCTTAATGCGGCCTCACTTGTTTTTAATTTGCACCTTCTGAAATTTCTGTGAAAGTCCACACCAGCTTTGAATCTTTAAAAGGAGTAAAAAATCCGGTTGTCACCATTGGCACATTCGATGGCGTTCATCTCGGACATCAATCCATCCTCAATCGCATTCATCAGTTGGCAAAAACGATTGAGGGGGAGTCTGTTCTACTTTCCTTTTACCCCCATCCACGCATGGTGCTGCATCCGGAAGATCATCGTGTAGAATTACTGAGCAGCCCCGAAGAAAAGGCAGGCTTGCTCAACGCTGCCAAAATTGATCATTTGATGATCTACCCTTTCTCACTGGAGTTTTCCAGAATGTCGGCATTTGATTACGTGCGCGACCTCCTTGTTACTGGCCTTCACGCCCACACCGTTGTTGTCGGTTACGATCACCGCTTTGGAAGAAACAGAGAAGGAAATCATCAAACATTGCTCGAGCTGTCGGAGGTTTTCGGCTTTCAGGTTGAAGAAATTCCGGCACAAGTCATAGATCAGAACAATGTTTCTTCAACCAAAATCCGTTATGCCCTTCAAGTCGGAAAAGTTGAAGAAGCCAATGAGTTTCTCGGATACAAATACTCAATAACAGGGCAAGTAATACATGGCGATAAAATCGGAAGAACACTGGGATATCCCACGGCCAATATTGAACCGGCATATCCGCTGAAACTCATTCCGGCCAACGGAATTTACGCCGTAAACGTAAAACTCAAAGGAGAATCATACAACGGAGTTTTGAGCATCGGGGTGAGACCGACAATCAACAATAACAACACAAGATCGATTGAAGTTTACATCATGGCGTTCGAAAAAGATATCTACGGAGAAAAAATATCCGTAGAATTACTCAGTTATTTAAGAGAAGAAAAAAAGTTTGGCTCAATTGATGAGTTAAAGCAAGAGATTCATAACGACATAGTAAAGGCACAACAGTGGTTTCACAGCTAAAATATACGCTAACCGCAGCATTCATGGTGATGAAGGCCATGTATGTCTTATCGCAGCCAATACCGGCCGATTCACTTGCGGGCAAAAGAGTATTCACCAACCTTCAGTCTGCATTGGAGTCACCGTCCGAAGCATTTCGTCTGGATCTTTCGAAACAAAAACTGGAAGAGATTCCTCCCGAACTATTTGCGCTCGAAAATTTGCAGGAACTCATCCTGAATAGAAATAAACTCAAGACAATTCCACCAGAAATTTCGCAACTCACCAATCTGCAATCCCTGCAGATTCAGCACAATGAGCTGGAAGTCATTCCTCAGGAGTTGCTGAGTTTAAATCATCTCACCCGTCTTGATCTGGCGGACAACCTCATCGAAAGAATACCGGAAGAGATCAATAAACTCAACGCTTTGCAAACGCTCGCCTTATGGGACAATCCCATATCATACTACCCCGGAACACTCTCAGAATTGCCCGAGCTTAAAGTCCTTGATTTGTTGCATAATGACATCAGCGCTGACACCCAGAACACATTGAAAAGCCTGCTGCCCGGGGTGAAGCTGATCATGTCTCCGCCCTGCGCCTGTAATGATGGCGGCGAATAATTCTGTTCACTCCTGTCTATCGTTTTCTCGCTTAGTTTAGCGTCCATGAAATTATTAGACTTTTTATCCGCATGGAATCCCCGCGCGCTTAGCAGGCCTTACGTTATTGCCGAAGCCGGTGTGAATCACGAAGGCTCAATGGATCTTGCCAAACGCCTCATCGACGAGGCCGCCGAAGGTGGAGCGCAGGCAATTAAATTTCAGACTTACAAAGCCGAAACGATAGCCAGCAAAGACTCTCCATATTATTGGGATATTACCAAAGAGCCAACGCGATCTCAGTTTGAACTGTTTAAGAAATACGATAAGTTCTGGAAAAAAGAATATGAAGAACTTGCACGCTATTGTGAAACTGCCGGTATTGAATTCATGAGCACTCCGTTCGATGTAGAGAGTGCAACGTTTCTCAACGAACTCATGCCGGTATTCAAAATAAGCAGTAGTGATATCACCAATTTGCCTTTCATCGAATACCAGTGTTCATTTGGCAAGCCCATTATACTTTCTACAGGTGCTGCATACAAATGGGAAGTGATGCAGGCTGTGGAGACCATTGAAAAACATGGCAACAAACTCTGCCTGATGCACTGCGTGCTCAATTATCCAACGATGGATGAAAACGCCAATCTCGGCATGATCAAAGACATGATCCGGCTTTTCCCTGACGCCGTGCCTGGCTACAGCGACCACACTTTGCCCAAAGACATGCACACACTCGAGGTAGCAACTTTGCTGGGCGCGACAGTGCTTGAAAAGCATTTCACCCATGACAAAACATTGCCTGGCAACGATCATTACCACGCCATGGACAAAGAAGACCTCAAACATTTCTGGCAAAGAATTGACAGGACTTTCGGGCTATTGGGCACTTTCGAAATGAAAGCACTTGAAAGCGAGGCCCCTGCAAGAGCGAACGCTCGCAGAAGCCTGGTGGCGGCAAAAAGCATTCCTGCCGGAAAAACAATTGAAATGGCAGATCTAACCTGGAAACGTCCGGCCAGTGGCATTTCACCAAAAGACATTTCCCAGGTAATAGGCAAAACAGCTGCCAGAGATATAACAGAAGACGAAGTGATGAAGTGGAATTTATTGAACGCCTGATTATGAGATACACTCCAATTAACAAAGATTTTTACATCGGCGCGCGTCGTCGTTTCACACAACACATGGGGGAGGGCGCATTGGCAGTGTTCTGCAGCAATGACATTTATCCAACCAGCGCCGATGGACATATGCCATTCAAACAGGCAACAGACATTTTTCATCTGTGCGGTGTCGATCAGGAAGAAACCATACTTGTTCTCTTTCCTGACTCATTCCACGCCAACCACCGAGAGATTTTGTTCATCAAAGAAACAAGCGAAACCATTGCCATCTGGGAAGGCGCCAAGCTTACAAAAGAGGAAGCCCGCAACAACACTGGTATCCAATCTATTTATTGGCTCTCTGAATTCGAGCGCGTATTCAATACGCTTATGTCGGAAGCTAAATCTGCTTATCTGAACAGCAATGAGCACACACGCGCAACAATTGACGTGGAAACGCGTGAAATGCGTTTTTCAAAATGGCTAAGAAATAAATATCCGCACCATCCAATAGACCGAAGCGCGCCCATTATGCATCGTATCCGCGCGGTGAAGTCACTGCAGGAAATAGCCCAACTGCAAAAAGCCATCGACATCACACAGGCGGGTTTCAACAGGGTGATGAAATTCATGAAGCCCGGAGTAATGGAATATGAGGTTGAAGCTGAATACCTACACGAATTTATTCGAAGCGGTTCACGCGGCTTTGCTTATACACCGATCATTGCCTCCGGCTCCAGCGCCTGCGTGCTGCACTATATCGACAACGATAAGCCATGTAAGGATGGCGATTTGCTGCTGATGGATGTCGGAGCGGAATACGGCAATTACAACGCCGACATGACGCGGTGTATCCCTGTTAACGGGCGTTTCTCACAACGACAGCGCGATGTATACAATGCCGTGCTGAACGTGATGAAAGGAGCAAAAAGTCTTTTGAAGCCTGGTGTATATATGCATGAATACCATCGCACTGTTGGTGAGCTTATGACCAAAGAACTCATCGACTTAAAGCTTATTACATCTGACGATGTCCGCAATCAAAATGCCGACTGGCCTGCATACAAAAAATACTTTATGCATGGCACTTCACACTTTCTAGGTCTGGATGTTCACGATGTTGGTGACTGGACTCAACCCATCGCAGAAGGCAATGTGTTTACTGTTGAACCAGGTATTTACATCCGCGAAGAAAACCTTGGTATCCGAATTGAAAACAATATTGTCATCACGGCAAATGGCAATGACGACATGTTCCATTCATTCGCGATAGAAGTTGAAGAAATTGAAGAAATGATGAATTCCTGATTTATCCGGGATAACAATTGCGCCGGTTTTGCGTTGACTCCAACTCAATCAAATGAAACATCATTCCGGGACTTCTTTTCAGCGCAGCAAACTTGCTGATTCGCGAACGTTCCGCATGTGGTGGTTTCCATTCATTACGGGTTTTGCTTTCTTCCTTTTCTCGCTACCCGGAAATATTTTTCAAAAACCGCTTAGCACAATTGTCTATTCTTCCGAAAACACATTGCTGAGCGCAATCATTGCTGGCGACGGACAATGGAGGTTTCCACATTCCGATACGGTGCCTTCAAAATTTCGCGCAGCACTCATTGCCTATGAAGACAAACATTTTTTTGAGCACAACGGTGTATATCTGCCGTCTGTAATGCGCGCAATTTATCAAAACGTTACGCGCCAAAAAGTTGTCAGCGGCGCAAGCACCATCACCATGCAGGTGGTCAGACTGAGCAGAAATAATCCATCGCGAACATGGTTTGAAAAATTCACAGAAATGTTTCGTGCCATGCGTTTGGAGTGGAAATACAGTAAAGAAGAAGTCCTTTCGTTGTATGCCTCCAATGCACCTTTCGGTGGCAATGTGGTAGGTCTTGATGCCGCTGCATGGAGGTATTATGGCAGAAGATCCGATCAATTGTCCTGGGCCGAAGCCGCCACATTGGCTGTATTGCCCAACGCGCCCTCCCTGATCTTTCCCGGAAAAAACCAGGAACTGCTTTTAGCCAAGCGAAACCGATTACTCGACTTGCTGCACGCCCGTGGTTTCTTCGACGCTCAAACCCTGGAGCTTTCCTATGCCGAACCTTTGCCACAAAAACCATTTCCGCTGCCTCAGACAGCGCCTCATCTTTTGAACACTCTCGTAAAACAATTTGGCAAAGGGCAACGCTTCCAAACAACTCTTCAGGGAAATCTTCAGACGCGGTGCAATGAAATTGTGGACAGACATATACAACAACTCGAAGGTAACCTGATACACAACGCAGCCGTCATTGTCATTGAGGTTGCAACAGGTAATGTGGTTGCCTATGTGGGCAATTCCAGTGATGCTCAGAACCGCTATGGCAACATGGTAGATGTTATTCCCGCACCACGAAGTACGGGTAGCATTCTAAAACCATTTCTTTATACGGCCATGTTGCACGACGGATTGATCCTTCCCAACAGCCTTGTGGCCGACATACCGATTCAATTTGATGGATTCGCTCCGAAAAATTACACGGAAAGTTTCGATGGAGCGGTTCCTGCGAGCCTGGCCTTGTCCAGATCTCTCAATATACCATCTGTCATCATGTTGCGCGAATATGGTTACTCGCGTTTCTATCATCTTCTGAAAAAAATAGGATTCACGCATTTCAAACGTCCTGCAGATCATTACGGTCTTTCATTGATTCTTGGGGGTGGTGAAGCTTCTCTTTGGGACATATCACATGCATACGCCGGCATGGGACGTACAGTTTTGCGTTACCACATGTCAGGAGGAAAATATTTCAATGATACATTTGAACTTCAGCACCTTATTCAACAGAACGCTATATTAAATTCAACGGAAGAGCAGTTTCCTCCTTTCGATGCAGGAAGTGTGTGGTGTACATTCAAAGCATTGCTCGAGGTGAATCGTCCCGAAACAGAGCTGGGATGGGAAGCATACTCTTCAGCAGCTCCCATCGCCTGGAAAACAGGAACCTCGTTCGGAAACAGAGATGCCTGGGCCGTCGGTACCACGCCAGAATATGTAGTTGGTGTTTGGGTTGGCAACGCAGACGGCCAGGGTAGGCCCCTGCTCACAGGAGTAACGAGCGCTGCACCTTTAATGTTCGATGTGTTTTCAACTCTAAAACACAATCTATGGTTCCAGCCCCCATTTGACAATTTGGAACGTACCACCGTTTGTCATCAAAGTGGTTTGCGGCCGGGCCTGCATTGTGAGCATATAGACACTATTCTCGCCCCGACAGCCGCTTCGCATGCCTCTTCCTGCAACTACCACACTCTTATTTATACCGACGAGCATGCCACACAACGCTTGACGACAAACTGCGCAACAACCAGCGACATGTATCCGCGCACATGGTTTGTGTTGCCTCCGGTACAGGAATACTTTTACAAGATAAAACATCCCGAATATGTTGATTTTCCGCAACTCGGACCAGGCTGTGGTGAAGAAGAATCTGAACCAATCGGTTTGATTTATCCCAAAAGCGATGCACCTGTTTACATACCCAAAAACATTCGCGGAGAATTCGAACGGGTAGTGCTGCAAGCAACACATCGCCAACAAAACGCACTATTGTTCTGGCATCTCGACGGACAATATCTCGGCGAAACTCGAACGATACATCAACTTGAAATTTCCCCTATTCCGGGTAGTCACTTACTAACACTGACCGATGAGGGCGGTCACATATTTGAAAAAAAGATTACTGTGATCGAAAAATAAATTTCAGAAGATTCCTATTTGCCGGCAGGCTTTCCTTCCAGCACTTCTTTCACGCGGCCGTTCTCGTAGATCTGTTTGAGGCGAACCTTCCCCGTTCTTTCATCATAGCTGATATAAAGACCATCGAGTTTATTCAATTTGTAATTCGACTCTTCGATCACTCTTCCGCGCTCATCAAACACAGTGCTCTTGCCATCAAGTTTTCCCTGATCATAATTGCATGCCCGCATTGGAGTGCCATATGGATGAAAGTATTCCCATTTTCCATGTGGCTTTCCGTCTTTGTAATTTCCTTTGGATTCTATTTTGCCGGCTACGTTATAGGTTTCAGCGGGCCCATTAAGCAAGCCCGTCGCATCATAGGTTTCCACTTTTTCGATCATCCCTGTATCCCTCCAATAGGTCCACCTGCTCGTTTTAACATCTCCTGTTCGTTCTGCTGATAAGCTATCTGAATTCATTTTATACAAATCCTTCATCCTTTTGGCGAATTCGTCAGCCTCCTTCATTATAGCCCACGTGCCTTCATAGTTTTTTACTCCGTTTGGATAGAAGCCCTGCCACTTGCCTTTCATCCGACCCATATCATAATTGCCAATGTCCTTTTGATTGCCATTTTCAAACCACGATTTCCATTCACCATCTTCGAGGTCATTGCGGAAGCTACCTTCCATTAATTTTTGTCCGTTTTCAAACCAGTAGGTCCACAAGCCATTCTTCCTACCCTGATTGTAATCTCCTTCCTTCCATTTTTCGCCCTTCCAATATTGGTATACCCAATGACCATCCATCAGGCCCTGATCATATTTCCCCCAGTATTCCTTGTTTCCGTTACCATAGTAATATGTCCAGTCGCCGTTCTGGAGATCCCTTTCAAATCCGCCTTCCATATCCTTTGTGCCATCCTCCAAATACCATGTCCACAAATCTGTCTTTAGGCCATTGTCATATTTACCAGTAGTGGCGGGCTTTCCATTCGCATAATTCTCAACGAAATTGCCATGAAGCATCCCCTTGATATAATTGCTCTTCCGCTTGTTTTTCCCAGAAGGAAAATTTTCTATCCATTCACCATTATTCTTACCTGCTTTGTATTCCCCCTTTGTTCTTACCGATCCTCCCGCATAATATTCTGTAAAAACCCCATCCTTCAATCCGCCTTTATAACTGGTAGATCTGAACGGCTTGTCATTCTCGTATTTTTCATTGACAGTCCCCTCGCCATTTTTTACTGTTTGCTTGCCTGGTAATTCGAAATAGCTCAGAAGAAGCATATCGTCTCCCAGGTACATTTCCACCATGAGGCTATCACCTCCCGGGAAAAAATAATTCCACCTTCCGATTTTCATCCCTTTCTGATAATGCCCTTCCTCAACGAGTTTCCCTTCGTTTGTATATGTTCGCTGAATACTGTCCTGACGATCATTCCTGAAATATCCTTCCACCATGAGCTGACCATTGGGATGATATCTCCTCACGCTTCCATTGAGTTTTCCTTTTGAATAATTGGTTTCTTCCTGAAGCTTGCCGTCTTCATAATAATATTTCCACGGACCATCTTCAAAACCATTCAGGTATTTGCCCTCACTTCTTGTATTTCCTCCGGGATAAGTATCCTTAAAGTCCTGCACCTGTCCCGGCACATCCAACTGAAATAAGAATAAAAAAATGAACAACAACCTCATTTTCATGCGCGATTAAACTTTCAACGAAATTATTCTGAACTACAATGTTCGTTCCCGACTTCAGTAACGGTTATGAACATAAAATCGTGTACGTTGGAACGCTTTCACAACATTCCATCCTGACGCGTTCTGATGCGCCGCACATTCAATGTGCGCAGATTAAAAATAATTGTCGGAATAGAACAAACATAACAAACCAGAATAAGAGAGAGCGCGACCCTTTCTGCTGTCACAGGTTGACCCATCAACTCACCAATGATGAATGGTAATCCGGACGACATGCTAAGAACAAGAATACACAACATGATGGAGTTCACGGCTACCACACCTTGCCAGAAGGCATTGGTGCCTACCACCTCCACATCCATATCTCCGTCGTGCATAGCCAGTTCATCCAAAGTTTTTGTTTGTTTGAACTGCGGTAGGTGATAGACAGAAATGATTCGCTGAACATAAAACATCTGAAGAGCCGGAGAAATCAGCAACAACAACATGAATGAATCGTCGTCCCTCCAGAAACGCGACCATCTGATTTCATCATATGCCAGAACGCCAAAGCCAAGTATGGCAAATACACTGCACAAATAAGCGCAAATCGAAAGCAATTTCATATGAACCCGGAACTAACTTTGTCCAAAGAAAAGGCTTTTCATGATGAAAAAAATGCTTTGCATATTTTGTGTCTTGTGTTTTTCTGAAATTGGAGTCCGGGCTCAGATGACGCTGCAGATCAGTTTGGTTCCGCAACTCACGCCGTTGTTTGACAATATATACATCGCCGGGAATTTCAATGATTGGAATCCGGGGGATCCTGCCTTTCAACTCGCAGAAAACGACGGAGAATACAGCATCAGTATCACAGCACAAGCCGGAGAATTGCTGGAATTTAAATTCACGCGGGGAAGCTGGGCAACTGTCGAAGGCAACGCTCTTGGAGCTTACATGCCAAACCGAAACACCGCATATACAGCTGGCGAAATTTTTTCATTTGAAATAGCCGGATGGGAAGATATTGCCGGCTCACACACCGTGACACCGAACGTGCGGATTGTTGACAGCGATATGTATATCCCGCAGCTTGAACGCACCAGAAGAATCTGGATTTGCCTTCCCGAAAATTATGAGTCATCAACAACTGATTATCCGGTTATTTATATGCACGATAGTCAAAACCTATTCGATCAGGCAACATCATTCGCCGGCGAATGGGAATCTGATGAAAGCATGATAGAGTCTCCGCTCAGTGAATGCATCAGAGCAATCATAGTTGGCGTTGACAATGGCGGGTCTGCGCGAATAGACGAATATGCTCCCTGGGTGAATCAATCTTATCAGGAAGGGGGCGAGGGGCAGGAGTTTGCTTCGTTCATAGCACAGACCCTGAAGCCTCTTGTCGATGAAAATTTCCGGACGCTTCCCGATCGTGAGCATACCTTTATGATGGGAAGTTCCCTTGGTGCTCTGATCACAATGTATACCGTGGTCGAATACAATGAAATATTCTCCGGAGCAGCATTGCTTTCACCTGCGTTTTGGTTCAACGAAGAGATTTATGATTTTGTCACTGACAACGCGCCGGCAGCAGATTCAAAATTCTATTTTGTTTGCGGTGACAGCGAAAGTAGTGGCCTCATCTCCGAGACACAGGAAATGCATGACATCATAACGTCACATGGAATCAATGGTTCGTCTAACGTTTTCGGTGTTCAGCCCGGAGGGACTCATAACGAATATTGGTGGAACAACTATTTCCCTGAGGCCATTCAGTCGCTGATTTCATGTAACAACGGGTTGACAGAATCTGGCTCCATTCACGAGCTCACAATCTTTCCAAATCCTTCGTCCGACTTGTTGGAAATCCGATTAAAAGAGGGACAAATTATTGCCATGGAGATCACTGACAGCATAGGAAAAGGCACTAACGCAGTTCCAAACATTGCACAGTCATCTGTAGAAATTTCTTCGCTACGTTCAGGGAAATACAATATCCTTGTCCGTTACAAATCTCCTGACGGAAAAACAATGGAGACCACAAAACCATTTATAAAAAACTAGTATGAGTCAAGCTGATAAAATATCCACCTCAACTGCACCAAAACCTGTAGGAGCATACCCACATGCCAGAAAGGTTGGCAATCTCCTATTTCTTTCCGGTGTTGGACCCAGAATAGCCGGCAGCGATGCTACCGACAGCGGCGTACCGGGCCTTCAGCTTGACAAAAATGGCAACTTTATCGAATTCAGTTTCGAAGCACAATGCCGCAACGTTTTTGACAATGTCCGGGCAATACTCGAAGCCAGTGGATCCCGGTGGGAAAACCTGGTTGACGTCACTGTTTTTTTGGTGAATATGAAGCGTGATTTTCACACATACAACAGGCTGTATGCGGAGTATTTCAAAGAAGCTCAGCCATGCCGCACAACGGTAGAAATCAATGGGTTACCCACACCAATCGCCATTGAGCTCAAGTGCATCGCGACCATAGATTGAAGGTTACGGGCAATCGAAGCATAATTTTTGGCGCGGGGTTTGCGTTGATGTGAGATATTATGAAAAAGATTACTTACATCCTCAGTTTAATGCTGCTTGCAATGGTATCGTTTACCAACAAGCCCCCAAAAGCCGTGGTAGAAAATCTTCCTTCCAAAGGCCTTCGTTCCACAGGCAATTCAGCGTTTCGCGCTGGTGAATCGGTAGAGTACTTAATTCATTACGGCTTAATGGATGCCGGTATTGCAACACTGAGTGTTGAAGAAAGTCAGTATAAATTCGGTAACCGGGATGCATTCCACATAGTTGGCACAGGACAAAGTATCGGTTCATTCGACTGGTTCTTTAAGGTTCGCGATCACTATGAAACTTACGTCGACAAAGAGGGTTTGTTTCCTCACCGATTTATCCGCAACTGTGATGAGGGTGGATATAAAATCAACCAGGACTATACGTTTTTCGCTGATAAACGCGCTTATAAAGATGTGAAGGGCGAGACCTATTTAACTCCCGATTTCGTGCAGGATATGCTTAGCGCATACTACTATGCCAGAACGCTTGATTTTTCCAATACCAAGCCCGGAGATGTGATTACAATAGAGACGCTCGTCGATGATGAGATTTATCCTTTGAAGATGAAATTCATTGGAAAAGAAGAAATCAAAATTGGTGTGGGTAAATTCCGTTGTCTCAAGTTTGCGCCGGTAGTGCAAAAAGGTCGTGTTTTCAAAAAAGAAGAAGACCTGAGTGTTTGGATTACGGATGATGCAAATCACTTGCCCATCTTAGCCAAGGCAAAAATACTCGTTGGTTCTATCAAGATGGAAATGCAGAAATATCATGGCCTGGCAAATCCAATTGCTCAGGTAAATTAAATACTTCCGACAAGCAAAGAGCGAAGAAGAAACCCCGAAATGTTTCGGGGTTTTTTTATTGCCTCGTGCCCTAATTTTGCCAAAAAACACAAGGCATGAACTATCAGATTGACAATTATAATTTTGCAGGAAAGCGTGCATTGGTGAGGGTAGATTTCAACGTTCCTCTGGACGATAATTTCAACATCACTGACGATACCAGAATAAAAGCCGCACTGAAGACCATACGCAAAATCACTTCTGATGGTGGAAAAGCAATTCTGATGTCCCACCTCGGAAGACCAAAAGGCGGTCCTGAAAATAAATTCAGCCTGAAACACCTCGTTGCACAAACCTCGAAACTTTTGCAAACCGAGGTAAAGTTTGCAGAAGATTGTATAGGCGAAAAAGCGAAGGCTGTAGTTGACTCAATGAAAAACGGAGAGGTGGCATTACTTGAGAATCTTCGCTTTTACAAAGAAGAAGAAGGTGGAGATGAATTTTTCGCAGGACAACTTGCAGAAAACGGCGACGTGTATGTAAATGATGCTTTCGGCACCGCGCACCGGGCACACGCAAGCACTGCTGTGATCGCGAGATTTTTCCCAACCGATCGACTGTTCGGATATCTGATGGAAGACGAGGTTCAAAGCATTGATAAAGTGCTTAACTCCACGAATAAGCCTGTTACCGCAATCATAGGAGGAAGCAAGGTGTCAAGCAAAATATCGATACTGGAAAACCTTCTCAACCGCGTAGACAACATCGTCATAGGTGGCGGTATGGCCTATACCTTCTTTAAAGCCTTGGGTGGTGGTGTCGGCAACTCACTGGTTGAAGACGACAAGTTAGAGTTAGCCAAAGAACTTCTGGACAAGGCAAAAAGCAAGGGAGTGAAAATTTACCTGCCGGAAGATTCAGTCATTGCAGATAAGTTCGCCAACGACGCTAATATAACCACGTCAGAAAGCCGAGGCATTCCTTCCGGATGGATGGGTCTTGATATTGGAAAAAAATCGATTTACGATTTTCGTGAAGTGATACTCAAATCAGCCACGGTGCTTTGGAACGGCCCAATGGGTGTTTTCGAAATGGAAAAATTCTCATCCGGCACTCTGGCCATCGCAGAGGCATTGGCAGAAGCCACATCCAAAGGAACTTTCACCCTTGTTGGTGGTGGCGATAGTGTTGCCGCAATCAATCAGTTTGGATTTTCAGATAAGGTAAGCTATGTCAGCACGGGAGGTGGTGCGATGCTTGAAGCACTTGAAGGAATTGATCTTCCGGGAATCGCAGCCATCAAAGCACCCGTGATGTCTTGAGCACCTCTCAAGTTTAATCAATCCAAAACATGAAACAGCGACTTATAGGCTATTGCCGAGTTGGCTGCAATTGTATTCCATGTGAGTCCTATATCACAGTTTTCATCACACCACCTTCCCAACCCACAACAAAACCAAGCATATCATTGACGTATTGCAAATCCCACAGCCTGTTGGCAGCAGGATTGGCAATAACTGTTCAGGTGGTACCGCCATCAACCTTGCGCAGAATAGTGCCACCAAAGCCAGAGGCAAAGCCAAGATTCATATCACGAAATGGAGTCGATACAGCCATTGAATTGTTGATGGGTTCATATCAGACCAGGTAGTTCCCCCGTCAACGGATCTCCATAAATTACCGGTATTGCCACAAACAAGCATGGTGTCATCTGAAAGGTATTCAACATCATAAAGATTCTGTGCAATAGCAGGTATTGGAATTCTTGTCCAGGTGATACCTCCGTCCTGAGTGCGCATCAGATCTCCGGTTGTAGTTGACACAACACAACCTTGCTGTTCGTTGAGGAAATCGCAACCCCTCAGATCGGAATTGGTGTGAATTGGTGTAAGTCATTTCCAGGACTGAGAGCTGGCAGAAAGACTAAACAGCAACAAAAGGAAAGTATTTGAATTTTACTGGTAGTGTGGGGATGCACAGTAAAGGGAGTAAAACGTTCAACGTAGTAAAGCAGAAATTCTACCGGCATCTATGTCGTCGTGAGAAGCGTGGTAAACTACTTTTCCATTCTGAACTATGAGCACCTGAGGACTTTCGTGCCGCACCTGAAGCTGCGCTTCGATGGCGTTGGAAACGTCCCGATGAGCAATGAGGTCAAGGAATATCAGATCATAATTAGATTCCAGGTTTTCTCCATCGTTTTCAAAATTGCGCAATACACTTTTGCTGATATAACAGCGGGTGCTGTGTTTAAAAATCAATTGTGGTTTCACCAAAGATCGGGAAATCACCTCGTCCAATCCATTCATACTATTCAGTTCACGCCAATTCATAGTTGCGAAGGTAATCACCTCAGACAGCAACAAAAAATGCGATTCGTTGCGCACGTAAAAGTCAATCGATTCCTGTATCCCTTCTATGGCATAATTTTCGCCAGAGATTGCAACACATGAAATCGCTTTTTTTGTTATATACGCTGACTGTTTGTCTCCTCACAGCAGAAGCACAAACCTATGTTTATCCCAATCAATTCAAATATTTCTCTGAGATCATGTTCTCCGTGATAGATGGAAACATTATTCCGGAGAGATCAATTATGTGGAGCGATGCAGTGCTGACTGCCAAGAACAATCGCGTATTCAAAGGTTTTTCAACTTCTACATTCGACGTGATGTACACATTGGAGGATGGCAAAGTGTACCTCGGAGACAGCAATTTTTTCAGCGACCTCATCTACACCATTAAAAACGGAAAAGTGTACAAGGGAGACAGCACTTACATGATGGATTGTTTGTTCACATATGACCTCTCAAGCAATACACTATACAAAGGCGACAGCAAATTTGCGCTTGACGCCGTGCTCTTTTTCCAGGGAGATGCTATGACCAATGCAGAACTACTGGCGGTGCTGTTGGCAACTGAAATGCTTTAGAATTCAGGCTTCAGAAACAGAAAACCTGTAAAACTCCATGATCTCATTGCAAAGGAGTTTTTTGCATGCATCATCCACCTTGGCCTCAGCGGCCTTTTTATCTTTTGCATCCACGAGTAGGGTGATATGCTTACCAATTCTCACTCCGGTTATTTCAGGAAGTCCCAGATTTTTCATAGAGCCTGAAACGGCTTTTCCTTGTGGGTCGAGTAATGCCTCAATTGGCATCACATCTATTTCTGCTTTGAATTTTGACATGGCAAATAAATGATGGCAAATCTAAGTCAGCAAAGCGGCGATCAGAAATCAAATTGCAATTTCGCTCTTATGCCATACTTAACGATATCGGGATTATCCAGATAAGACAAACGCCAGATAAAGTCCACCCGCAGTACTTTAAAAATGTTCTCTACGCCGATGGCAGCCTCAACGAAAGGCTTGGTAAGTGTCTGAATATCCGGATTTCCATCATAATCGAAATCTCTCGATAAAATTTCATCGTTTCGCTTGTCGTATCCTCCAACAACGGCTTTAGCGCTGGCTACTTCACGCCATTTGAGACGACGCATCAGTGGTATTTTGTTCAACACAAGACCTTCTGCATGATAGGAAACCCAGAGGCTAGCCCATTTATCGCTCACAAATTCAAAAAAGTTCATTGTATTGTACGACCCTTCGTCATAAAAAAAGGTTTCGTTACCCTGATGCATCATGAGCAAAGGATACGGCAAATTACCAAAGATTTGCCCAGCTTCGGAACTGATGCGGGCATATCCGAAAGGACCAAATCGCACTTTGTCAGATATGCGTCCAACGATTTTGTGATATTCAAATTCAGATCCGATCACTCCCGGCATTCCATAGTCGTATTGAAACTCGAGAGTAGGATATGTAGTTCCAAGACTTATTCTCTCAAACTCACCGTACACAAATTTTTCTTTGTAAGCAAATCGGGTGTACAGGCCAATCTCAGTGGTGATTAGATAATCCACCTGTTGTTCAATGTTCAATTCGGGCCTGAAGCGAACGTATTTGTAATTGCTGCCTGCAGGTTTGAGAACACGGTGTTTAAACAACGCCTTATTCGACAAACCATAAAGCCATTCACGTTCGAAATAACCCGAAAGTTCTGTAACATCCGTGAGCTTATTTGCCGGGTTTCGTCTGAAAAGAGAGGAAAGAACGTTGTCCTGACGAAATGCGCCCGTTCCCTGACCTAATTGCTCCATGTCGCGTTTGGCGAAAACATTCACAGCCATGCGGGGGTTTTTATTCATCACCCAGGTTGCACCACCACCGTATTTAAACCGTTCATCCCTGAAGCCATAGGCTGCATAGCCCTCCAGCATCACTTTCTTGCTGAAGTCGTTGCTTGTTCTTCCGCCGAATCGTACGCGGTTGCCCTCTATCGGATTAAAACTATAGAGCGTGTAATACGGTCCGAATTCGAAATTCCCAATGACCTTGTATCCGTTGACAAGCAGGTTTAGAATATTAGATACCGTGACAAACTGAGGAAGCTTTTTCAACGTGTCCACCATGTGATAAATCCTCAATTCTTTATCCGTCAGAGCGATATGTCTGGCCGAGTTCCAGTAAGTATCATCATAATCACTGGCATTCTCATTCACCACGATATCAGTAATCCCCTTGTAAAATTCATCTTCACGGGGCTTGTTAATGACAAAATCTCTATAAGTAGAAGTTTTCCTGCCATAGACACCCATCTTTTTCTCAGTCACATTGAAATCAACAACCACCTCATCTCTCGTCAACATCCACACTTCCTTTTCCACCTCATTGTACTCTTGTACCACCTTAAAATCCTTGATCCAGTTGATGTTGGCTCCTTCAGCAATTGTCGCATCAATTTTTTTGACTGCATACGTTGTGTCATTAATCCACATTTCGCCGAAGAACAGGAGCTCTGATTTTCTTCGTGGAAAAAACTGAAGCTGATAACACCATTTGTTATCGATCCATGCGCTGTCGATCAAATCATAGTCATAAAAACCCAGACAGTAGGCAGAAATAGGGCTGGTAAAACTTTTAGAAAAAATGACCAGTTCATTGTCGTAAACGTTAATGTTCTGATACATGTCGCCCAGAAACTGATTGATAGACTCATTCTCAACACCACTGACCTTGGTCGCCTTCACAACCTCCTTGGAGAGTTTTGGATTTCTCTTGAAGTGAAAGTCGCTGAGCGACTCGGTCATAAATACCGGCAGGTAAGGCTTTTCCTGAGTGGTATCAACGCCGGCGAAAACAAATTCAAAAGGCTTGAATATTTTGCGGTCCTGAAATTTTTCCGAAATATTGTTCAGATCAAATTCCACTTTGTTGTAGGCCTCATATTCGTATGCGTCAAGTTTTTCGCGGTTGTTGATTTTTTGTTGCGAAGCACCTTTTTCATTAACGCGATTGCAGGATTGGGCCCATCGTCCGGCCTTATAGTTACTTCTGAGGTTTCATTAGAGGCAGGAACCAGGGCAAAATTCAGAACAGTTGTAACAC
>JBEIHH010000048.1:0-23197 GCA_040381475.1 Crocinitomicaceae bacterium
AAACGCCCCCGGCATTAACCGGGGGCGTTTCAATATCAGATAGTTAATTGCTAAACCTTATTTCGCAATCTGAATACGATCAACATCAGTTTGGTTACCTGAATTGAGGCGTACCATGTACACACCGGCAGGTAGAGTTGATGCATCGAAGTCAGTCTTGTAAACAACACCCGCTTCAACACTGTTGTTGAACAGATCTGCTACAATGCGGCCGGTCATATCCATAATCTGGAGTGACAGACGACCCTCGTTCTGGCTCATGAAGCTGATCTGAGAGTTTGAAGTAGCAGGGTTGGGCTGAATGCTCACGATAGCAATGTCTCCAGCTTTAGCGTCCTCATCAACTGACTGAGTAGTCATAACAGGAGCGTTATCGTCAAGATCACCATAGCTTATTGACTGGCACCAGGTTGTTGTGTTACCTGAGCAATCCATAGCAGTCCAGCAACGCTCGATAGTGTACTCTGGGCAGCAGTCAACTTCGAATGCGAAGTCACCAGCACCTGAAGCATTACCGCTAAAGATAGTCTCATCGTCTACAAGGAATAAACCGTTGTAAGTGAACCAACCTCCGAAACCGTTCACACCATTGTAGTTGTTAGCACCATCTCCATATTGGAATCCGAAGTACAAGTTAGATGGAGCATGGGTAAGGTTGATCAAAGAACCATCATAATCACCCCAACCAACAAGCTCAGCGCCTTCGCCAGCCTGAAGGATGTAATAGATCCACTCAGGGTGATTAGCAGCCTCACCACCACAATCAGCTTTGAAGCCGGTTGGGAATGCCTGAGAGCTCCATGCAGCCCAGTCAAGACCATTAACAAAGTTCACACTGAAGTCAAATCCTGCGTTTGGATTGTATGCGTTAACAAGCGTTCCGGAGATAGTGATAGAACCATCGCCGTTGTCAACGAATGAACCTGACTCAGGAACCAACTGGTACCACTTGTGAGCACTTGGCATTGCGAACAGTGCCATAGCCCAATCTACAGGATACAAGCATGGGTTGTTAGCCGGACGAACAGGAGTTTTGATTTCACACTCTTCCTGACCTGGCTCTGGACAATCGCCCATGCATGTTTCGCTATACTCAACTTCTACCAATTCATCGCAGTTGTCAGTAGCAGTAATTGCTGGTGGCTCTGGAAGTTCATCGCCACAGTCAAGCATCATATCTGATGGATAAGAACTAAGCTCTGGAGCAGTCTCATCCATAACAGTGATTGTGTATGACAATGTTGAGTAATTGTCGCAGTCATCCGTCGCGTAATAAATAACTTCCCAAATGCCGTTACCACAATTGTCAACTTCAAGAGGCTCAATGACTACATCAATGTCCACCCCTCCACAGTTATCCACAGCTGTAACAGCTTGTGCTTCGTACAATTCCCAATCAAGGCACTCATACTCTTCATTCTCAACTTCAGAAGTGAATTCCGGAGCAGTTTCGTCAAATATGTTGTAATAAACTTCAACTTCTTCAGTGAAGTTATCACACTCGTCATAAGCGTAGAATACACGAACTACAGTGTATGAGTTCGGACACTCGCCTGGGATTTCAAACTCATAGCTTTCAACGGTTGCTTCGCTGCAATAGTCGAAGGCAGTTGGCATATCAGTTGGCAAGTCCTCGTCGCACTCATAATCACCACCTTCAGGAATATTGGTGAGCATTGGAGCTTCGTCATCCACATGATAAACAATGTGGGTAACGCTACTGCTATTGCCACAATCGTCATAAGCTGTAAATGTGATAGTCTCAGTGTATTCACCAGGACATTCACCGGGCTCAGAAGTGTAAGTTGGAACAACCTCTACATCCTCATCACATACATCGAATGCCGCAGGAATAGCGAAGTCAATGATCACATTGCAATCCACTGTGCTTTCAGAATCCTCATCGTAGATGATTGGATCTGTAGTGTCCTGTACTGTTATGTACTGATCTACAGTAGTTGTATTATCGCAATGATCGATTGCTATCCATACATAGTGGTAAATGATAGCACAATCTGTTTCTTCAACAAACAAATCCGGGATCAGAGTAAGCTCTTCGTCGCAATTGTCTGTGAAAGTTACGGTTGCAGGTGCCCATTCATCGCCACATTCCACAGTGAAATCAACAGGATCAATGCTTGCTACTGGAGCAGTATTGTCGATCAAAGTGATAAACTGAGTGAAAGTTGACCAGTTCTGGCAGTTATCATACGCAATGTAAGTACGGATGATGCGACCAGCGCAGCTTCCGCTGGCGGCTTCGTCACTCAGGATAGAAATTTCAACATCTTCATCACAGTTGTCTGTTGCAGTCACGAAAATACCAGTGCTGATATCGTCACAAGGCATTGTGATTTCAACTTCACCGGTAATAACAGGATCTGTAGTATCAACAATATAGATGTTCTGATAAGCATAAGATACGTTTTCACATTCATCTTCAGCTGCGAACTCACGCACAATCACAGTGTAGCAATCTGATTCGAATTCAATGACGTCAGACTGAGTTACATCAACATTTTCAGAACAGTTGTCAACAGCTGTCGCATCAGATGCAGGCACATCATCGCTGCACTCAATTGTGATGTCAGAAGGAACAAAAGTGAATTCTGGAGCTTCATTGTCATAAACATAATAGATTACCGCAGCTGTAGCGAAATTGTCACAGTCATCTGTTGCTATGAATGTACGCTGAATTGTATATGATTGTGGGCAATCACCTGGGATTACAACATCTTCATAGTCAAGATCAACCTGTTCGTCGCATATATCTTCTGCCGAAGCTTCTCCATAAAAGATATCTTCATCACAGCTGAATTCACCACCCTGAGGAACGTAAAGCATAGGAGGAGTAGTGTCTTCAATCGTAACCGTATTACCAACCATTGTCGTGTTTCCACAGTTATCAGTAGCAGACCACCAGAATGTGATAATGGTATTACAGTCTACCGTTTCTTCATCAGAACCGCTATCCAATAAAAGATCCTCATCACAATTGTCAGAGAATGTCGGAACAACTACGTCCCAGAAACTTCCGCACTCAACAGTGAAATCCTGTGGATCAAAACTTGCCACCGGAGAAGTAGTATCAGTAACAGTGATCGTCTGATCAACTGTTGTTGCATTGTTGCATTGGTCAATTGCAGTCCATGTGTAGTAATAAACTACTGTGCAACCGTTGTCTGAAAGAATTTCTACGCTCGAAAGAAGATTAAGGTCTTCATCACAATTGTCGGTGAAGTTCACTGAAGCTGCAGACCAATCGTCGCTACACTCATAAGTTGCATCATCAGGATTGTTGTCCGCAACCGGAGCAGTCTCGTCAACCAAAGTGATGAACTGTTCGAAATCCGTGTAGTTTTCACAGTCGTCATAAGCACGGTAAGTGCGGATATAACGACCGGCACAACCACCACTTACTTCCTGATCACCAAGAACCACGATTTCCACATCTTCTGTGCAGTTGTCTGTTGCTGTAACGAAGATACCACCGAATTCTTCGCAAGGAAGGAATACTTCGATATCACCGGAGAATACAGGGGCAGTCTCATCAAAAATATAGATGAACTGAGCGAATTCGGTAGAGTTATCGCACAAGTCAGTTGCAGTCCAGATACGAGTCATGTATCCGGCACAATCAGACTCCTCGAACCAGAAATCAATGTAATCAATTTCATAGCTGCCACATGCATCCATGGCAGTTGGTTCGATTACCGGAATTTCTTCGTCACACTCGTATTCGAACATGAACGCCTGCTCGTCAAATACAGGACCGTCGTTATCTTGAACGTAGATGTAACGGGTTTCTACCGCATCATTTCCGCAGTCATCATATGCACGGTAAACACGAGCGATTGTGTATTCATTAGGACATTCACCTGGAATAACATCGTCAGTAACTTCTACATCAACGTTATCGTCGCAAATGTCATAAGCCATTGGTACAACGATTGCCGGAACGTCTTCATCACATTCGATTGTAAGATCTGCTGGCAGTTCACCGAAGTAAGGATCAGTAGTATCAACAATTGTGATAGTACGGCTCACTGAAGACTCATTGTCGCAATGATCAACAGCATAATATACTTGGCTGATTACCTGATAGCATCCTTCTTGTGAAATAGAAGAAATGGCTGAATATTCCAATTCCTCATCACAGTTGTCAGTCCAGATAGGTTCATATGCAGGAATATCATCGCCGCATTCCACTTCAATATCAACTGGAGGATTAACAATTACTGGAGGAGTATTATCAACCAGTGTGATAAACTGCTCGAATTCGGTTGTGTTCTGACACTCGTCTGTGGCAAGATAAGTGCGGATATAGCGTCCAGCGCAGCCACCACTCACCTCTTCATCGCTAAGTACAACTATGCTAACTTCTTCAGAACAATTGTCTGTGGCAGTAACGTAAATTCCATCGAAGTCTTCACAAGGAAGGAATATTTCGATGTCACCGCTAATTACTGGAGGTGTAGTATCCAGAATTGTAATAGTATGAGAAGCGTAACTGAAGTTATCACACTCATCCACTGCTGTGAATGTGCGAATAATCAATTTATAGCACTCAGTATCCACTTCATAAACGTCATCGTATGTGATAGTTACGTTTTCTGCGCAGTTGTCTTCAGCAGAAGCTTCAGTAACCGGAATTGCTTCATCGCATTCGATGGTCATGTTTTCAGGAACTGATGTGAATACAGGAGCTTCATCATCAATTACATAATATGTTGCAGAACCTGAAGCACTGTTATCACAATTGTCAACAGCAGTCCAAGTGCGAACTACCATATACTCTTGAGGACATTCACCTGGTGTTGTTACGTCAACATAGTCAATATCTACGTTGTCATCACAATTGTCTTCAGCTGAAGCTGTGCCGTATTCAATTTCTTCATCACAAGAGAAAGTACCACCCTGAGGTACATAAAGCATTGGAGGAGTGGTGTCCTGAACTGTAATGACAGTTGTATCAGAAGAATGGTTCTCACAGTAATCCCAAGCATCCCAAATCCAAAGAATTGTGTAGCTGTTTTCACATGGACCATCAAGCATTTCAGTGCTGAACTCAACAGTCACTTCATAGCCGCAGTTGTCATTGATTTCAGCACCGGCTTCTCCAGGAGCCTCAGGAACTGCGTCGCATTCAACTGTTTGATCTGCAGGCTCGTTGATAACCGGAGGAGTTGTATCCTGAATAAAGATGTACTGAACTGCGTTGGCAGTATTACCACACTCGTCTACTGCTGTGAATGTGCGCATGATTACACCAAGGCATCCACCAGAATTGGTGATGTCTGTGTATGTCACTGTCACATCTTCGTCGCAGTTGTCAGTAGCGCCAGGAATCTCAACATTTTCTACTTCAGTACATTCAACGTATACTTCAACATCGAAAGCATCAAATACTGGGGCAGTAGTATCTTCAATATAAATTGTTTGTGTGCCGGTAGAAACGTTGCCACAACCATCATTGGCTGTGTAAACAACAGTCCAATAGCCATAGCAATCATCTTCAAAGAAAGTTGGCTCACCCATCATCACGTCAACTTCACCCTGACATACATCAAAAGCGTAAGGTTGGCCAAAAACAATTTCTTCATCGCATTCAAACGTTGCATCAACAGGAACAGTAAGCTCTGGTGCAGTTGTATCTTCCACATTCACCTGATACTCACATTCGCTTTGGTTACCGCAAACGTCAGTTGCGCGGTAACGACGAACTATTGAATAATAGCATTCATCATCACCGTTGATAGTTAACTCACTGAGGAAAACAATGGTTACTTCATCGCCACAATTGTCTGTAGCGATAAGATCATCTGCGCTAATTGCTGAAGGAATTTCATCTCCGCACTCTACAGTGATGTCCTCAGGACAGTTTTCGAAAACTGGTGCGGTTGTATCGTGAATTGTAATTACCTGATCAGCGAAACTAACATTACCGCACTCATCGGTGGCAGCCCATAAACGATTGTAAGTTCCTTCGCAACGAATATCTGGTGGCGGAACAGGTACACAGCTCTTGTTCACTGTAATGTCGCCATGGTTGCTTACAGATTCGCCATCTACATTACCCCAGTAGTAAAACCAACCAGAACCGCCATCGTTGCCGTTGCGGTTATTAGCTCCAACACCAAACTGGAATCCGAAATAGAAGTTAGAAGGCTGATGAGAAAGATAGATTTCACTTCCGGCGTTTGAACCAGCACCCACAAAGTGAGAAAAGACAGGAACCAATTCATAGTAAGTCCAATCTTCATAATTAGCTGCACCGAAACCAAGGTCATCCTTGTAACTGCGACCTAGAGCGCTCCAGTCAGACCAATTCTTTCCGTTCTGCATCCAAAAGTCAACAACCCACTGCTCTGCAGGGTTAGTCATATTTTCAACAGTACCAGTGAGATGCGCAGTTCCATCGATATGGTATTCCATATTCGCTGTGCCCACAACCCAGCGGTAGTAGTCGTTTGAAGCAAGACCGAGAGAAGTCAGACCATTGAGCCACACAGCCCAGTCTGGTCCAGGTCCAACCGGTGTAGATAAAGTACAAACCAATGTATCAATATCACTCGGTTCGAAGATCACTGTAGTGATCAGATCACCGCAATCTGTCGTTTCAAGTTCCTCGGCTTGTGGAACATCCCCGATACACTGGTATGACATATCTGCAGGAACGTTCACAAATACAGGACCTTCAGTATCCTCTACTGTGATTGTCTGCGTGCACATAGCGGAAGGCCCACCGATTACTGAAGCAGTCCAGGTGCGGGTGATAACCACCAGACAAGTACCATCCGTAAACGTTACAGCATCTGAATGTGTTATAACGATATTCCCAAAGCAAGCAGTATTCGCAACTACAGGTATTCCGGTAATATCAAGGTCATTGATGTTAGCACCGCACTCAAGAGTTACATCGGCAGGACACTCGATGCTAAGAGAGCATAAGAATTCAGTTAGCACTGCGTCAATCACGTGCACTACACCGTTGTCGGCGAGTATATCCACAACGATAACTTCAGCGCCATTGATAAATACACCATCTTCATTAATGGTCACCAAAACATCTTCATTTAGAAGAGTTTCAATAGACTGACCGTCACTTAGACTGCTGGACAAAGCTTCGCCCGCCACAACGTGGTAAAGCAAAACGTCAACAAGGAGACCACTAGGATCATCAAGCAACGAATTTAAAACTCCTGCAGGAAGAGCAGCAAATGCTTCATCAGTTGGTGCAAAAACAGTAAAAGGACCAGGACCCGAGAGATCATCAGCGAGTCCGGCAGCAATCACAGCAGTTTCAAGCGTGTTGTGCACGTCTGAGCCTACAATAATGTCTACAACAGTAGTGGAACCTTGGGCGGAGGCATTGCCTACACCCCACAAAGCAAACAAAACAGCAACGACAGTTGCTTTTAAGTTTACGAACACATTGTTTTGCCAACAACATGTTTCATCCGTAAACTTGAGAGAGCGTAATAGTCTTCTCATGATTTAAGTGAAATTGGTTAATTAAAATTTTATAGGTAATCCTATTTAGCGTTAAGTAAGTCGGCGACAAATATATACGGCTTTTTCACAAACCAAGAAACAAAATCAAATAATTATCGCAAGTTTTATCAACTTAATCGAAATACATGAAGGTTCTATCTTACGATGGCTGACTTTATGAACATTGAATTTGGTAATCAGTCGTTTCCATTTATCGCAAAATAAGGACGCTTCATCTAAATATTGGTGGCCTTAATTGACGCTGATTTGACAATTTATTTTCAAACATCATTTGATAATCAAGATCTTGTAATCCGCATTCGAATTTTACATGAAAAAAATTGCCGATCCATTGCTGAATTCAAAAGAAAGATTACATTTGCGCCCGCTAAAAAGAAATGGTGCCATAGCTCAGTTGGTAGAGCAAAGGACTGAAAATCCTTGTGTCCCCGGTTCGATTCCTGGTGGCACCACCCAAAGGCGATACGTATGTGTCGCCTTTTTTATTGCTATCAATTCCGGATACAACCATTTCTTCGGGGCTTCCTCAAACCCTTTGTAATCTTTGTCCATCTTGCAACAGATTCAAACCTTTACAGAATTCTTGTATCTTGTTTTGGTAATTTCACCGCATGAAAAGCAATTTGGTCAAATGCGAAACATTGTCGGCATTGGGGCTGCAAATTCGTTCTGCTGCCAAGGGCCGCAAGGCTTTTTTAATCACGGATGAAAACGTTTCCGATTTCTGGCTGGCTGAGTTATTGCCTCTGATTGATAAAAAAGGCCTGATCGATATTGTGGAAATTGAGGCAGGCGAAGATTCCAAATCTCCAGAAGTCGCTTTTCACATTACACAGCATTTGATTGATGCCAATGCCGGCAAAGATTCCATAATAATCAACCTTGGCGGTGGGATGGTATGCGATCTGGGTGGTTTTGTCGCTTCCATTTATAAAAGAGGCATAGATCATATCAATGTACCCACAACGCTGCTCGCTATGATTGACGCAGCTTCCGGCGGAAAAACAGGGGTCAATCAAGGTGGAATAAAAAACGTCATCGGATCATTTCATTCTGCGAAACAAGTACTTCTTTACAGTGATTTTCTGAGCACGCTTCCTCTAAATGAACTTAAGTCAGGCTATGGTGAAATGCTCAAACATGGGATTCTGGCCGGTCCGAAACTTTGGCAAAAACTGATTCACCTCAAGACAGAAACGATTCCGCCAACTGACATCATATTGGCTTGTTTAGCAGTGAAAGAAAAAATTGTCAAGAGTGATCCCCTTGAAATTGGTCCGAGAAAACTTCTGAATCTGGGGCATTCATTCGGACATGCTTACGAGTCTTTTTATCTTCAATCAGGCAAGTTACTACCTCATGGTATTTGTGTTGCCCTCGGCATGATCACTGAAACCGTGATGGCAAAAAACATGAAGCATGCCATAGATAGGAACGCAGAACAAATCATTCAGGGAATACAAGGCTTCTTTCCTTCCGGTCAATTTGCTTTACCGGCATTTGAAGAAATCCGGACTTATCTGTTTCAGGATAAGAAAAACCAAAGGGGGAAATTACGCATGACATTGCCTGTTGCTATTGGAAAAGTATTATACGATGTGGAAGTATCCGAAGCTGCAGCCAAAAAAGCGCATGAATTTGTGAGAACATTTATCGTGTGAGCACGATGTAGTCTTTAATCAAGGTTTTCAGAAAGCGCAGTTTGTCTGAACCGATATCCGGAATCTCCAGCTTTTTAGAAAGGCGATCACACAAACTCAATACGGCTTTTTTATGCGCATCGTTTTTATGTCGCTGGTAACGTTCAATGGTTTGTTTGATGATCAAAATATCCTCTTCGCGGAAATTGGCTATGGCAGGATACGTAGGTTCGTAGTTGTCGCGCGTGTTGATTCGCATGATATCCTGAAGTGAAATATTCACCTTGTTGCGAATTCTGACTACGGTAGAATTGCTCGTGAGATCTCCGAGCCTCTGTGCATAATCCGTAGATACAACAAGCAAAACACCCAATACGCCGAAACTCAGAAAGACATCAAGAATCCGAAATGTCCATCGAATGAGATAATCATAGAAACCGGGTTGCTTACCATCCAGCTTGATAACCTTTATTCTCATGATCATTTTACCGGGTGTTTGCCCGTGAAGAATAACCTCAAAAAACAAAGTATAGAATGAAACCAACGGCAATATGATTATATAAGAAAAATACTCCAGGATTTCAGTGGAGCTCAAATTGTTGCGAAAAAAGAGCAAAGCAATCCACCACAAAATCAGACTCCCAATTGATTTAAAAACACTATCAAGCACGAACGCTATGATTCTCTCTCTGGCATCGGCAAGCTCATAAGTGATAGTCACATTCTGTGTGGTGTTGATATCAATTGATTTCATCGGGTGCAATGATCGGAAAAAAAATACAATTACTTTCTTTTTTGTGAAAATCTGTCATGGAACCTTGTATACATTCGTGGCGGTCAGTACTCTGACAAATTTGTTATGCAGGAAACGGATTTCATTCGGCAAAATAAAGAGAAGTGGAAGGAATTTGAAGAGGTGCTGAAAAGCCCGAGCAAAGATCCTGAACGAATGACCGATCTGTTCATTGAGACAACAGATGACCTCTCCTACTCACGCACATATTACCCGAACAGATCTGTAAGGGTATATCTGAATGGCATATCCCAACTGGTATATCAGGCGATTTACAAGAACCGATCACGACAAAAAAACATATTCCGAACTTTCTGGTTTGAAGATCTTCCGATTGCTATGTGGCACAGCCGGAAGGCATTGCTGTGGTCTTTTCTTCTGTTTGTTGCGGGACTAACAGTTGGCATATTGTCGAGCATGCATTATCCATCGTTTGCCAATATCATGCTTGGTGACGGTTATATTGAAATGACTGAAGCCAACATTGCAAGTGGAGATCCGATGGCGGTATACAAAGACGAGGAACCATTCAGCATGTTTTTTCGAATTGCATGGAATAACATTCGGATTGCATACGGCACATTCGTTCTTGGAATTTTGTTTGGTATCGGAACAGTATATGTTATATTCTACAACGCCATCATGGTTGGCGCTTTCATCTATTTTTTCATCGAAAGAAATCTGTTCAAAGAAAGTTTTCTTGCCATCATGCTTCATGGAACGCTTGAATTATCCATGATTGTAGTTGCGGGCTGTGCCGGTTTTACTTTGGCGCGTGGCCTCATTTTTCCAGGCACCTACACACGAGGTCAGGCCCTGATTCAATCCGCACGAAATGGAATCAAGATACTCGTCGGAGTGACGGTGCTGCTTGTATACGCTGCAATCATTGAATCATTCGCAACGCGATATACTGAAATGCCCGACATCATCCGTCTTGGCATCATACTTCTTTCATTTACCATTGTGATCGGTTACTTCGTGGTTTATCCATACATGCTTTATAAAAAAGGCATGATTCCCGCAGAAGTTCAGGATGAAATACCGGGAAAAAAAATTCATCAATATCATCTCAATGTAATCAAATCACCCGGAAAAATTTTCACAGAAACTTTCAGTCTCTTTGCCAAGAATGTTCGTCGAATTGCCTGGCTGTCAGCTTCCATCGCATTTTTGATTACGATAGCCTTTGGTGTAATTACAAAATGGAATTTTCACGAAGTCTTCTACAACTTCGGCTACAACTTTGAACCATTCGGACTGCTCTATGTATGGTCGCAATTCAATGAAACTACTGATTTCAATCATTACCCGCTTATGTATGGAATTTATGCAGTTCTTTTCTCTGTTTATTCCCTACTCGTATTTCGCTGGTGTAATCACGACATCGGGGCAAAAATAAAATCCGGATATACAGGCGTGCTCAATGGCGTTTTTCTTATTGCCCTTGCTATGTCTTCCTTTCTGTTACCGGCCATCATCACATTCTTCATTGCACCTGTGCTGATTTCGCTGCTGATGATGTGGCTCTACATTGCCAACACCAAAAAGAAATTTTTTCTATTGACATTCAAAGAATTCTTTCGCATCATCAAGGGGAATATTGGCCGGATCATAGGAACATTTCTGAGCACACTGGCAATTCAATGGATTGCTTTATTGCTCATGAATTCTATGGTTGTGGAACTGATCACAAACTTTGTGCAAATGAATCTTGCCCGCTACGACTGGATCGCTTCAGAAATTTCATTTATCCTTTACATATTTATACCATTCTTTGTGCTGTTGATGGTCATGTGCTTTACATTTTTTGGCACCGCCCTTTTATACTTCAGCATCCGCGAAATCAATGAGGCTAATTCGTTGATTTCCTCTATCGAGCAGGTAGGATTTAAAAAACGAGCTTATGGTCTGGAGCAGGAATAAGGGGATTGCATTTGCTCTGAAATTGTTGCTGATATGCTTCTCAGCAACAAATGTTTTGGCTCAGGATGATATCGAAGAAATTGAGGTAGCGCCTCCGGAACAAATAGAAGAATATTATCCGGAAGATGAATCTCAGATTGAAGAACCAATCGAAGAAACGGAAGAGTATGATGAAGAGCCTGAATTCATTGTACCTGAGCCTGAACAACTGAATGAAAAAAAGATTTGGACTGACGAAGCCTGGCAGGAATCCATCAAAGAAATTCGATATGAAAAAGAGCCGGAGAAAGAAGAAAAACAAGAACCATTAGAAGAAGAAGAAGCACAAGTCGAGTACGAAGAACCGTTCGATTGGTCTGACTGGTTGCAAGCAGTATTCCTTTCAGATCTTGCTAAAATTATCTGCATCATATTGGTAGTTGCATTGCTGACATTTCTGATTATACAACTCACAAGAGCTCGTATAAAATCGGCCAAGATCAAATTGCAACCGGTTTCGGCCGAAATACCAACCAACCTTGATGAAGACTTGCCGGAGTCAGACCTTGAAAGATATCTCAGATTGGCTCTTGAAAAATCTGATTTCAAAACCGCAGTAAGAATATTATTCCTGATGTCCATTCAAAAGATGAATGAACTGGAGCTCATTCGCTGGAAAAAAGATAAAACCAACCGGGACTATTTAAACGAAATAAGACCACTACCCTACTATGGCGATTTCAGAGAACTCACATTGATCTATGAAGTTGTGTGGTATGGTGAACGCAATTTGATTAAAACCGAATTCGATCAGGTAAAAGGAGCATTTGATCAATACAGGCAAAAATTAGGAACCGGGCATGAAGCGTGACAATCTGATCATATACATCATGATTGTACTGGCTGTTCTGCTGGTCGGGATCATTGTTTATTTCAGCCTGAACTCGAACAGGGTTAAATGGGCCGAAACATATGCCCCCGACGATGAAATGCCATATGGCACAAGCGTCATTTACAATCTCATGCAAAACGTGAGATCAGAACAGCAATTCACACTTATCAAAGACAGCACCCACGAAGAGTTGCCAACGGATCCGACCGGGAAAAAGGACAGTTATATTTTCATAGGTCAAACATTGTATGCAGATTCGGCCGATGTAAAAAAGTTGCTTGATTTTGTTGAAGCCGGCAACAATGCTTTTGTTATATCCAACCAACCAGCCAGTCTGCTTTTCGACACACTGTTTCAGGCTGCAGTTGATCAATACGACGATGAGATAGGAATGTACGAAGGCGATGACTATTATTATGATTCCTACGCCAATAAGAGAATCTATTATGTTCAGGATTCCAGTATTTCTCTGTATTTGCAAGATCCTCAATTTGCGAATTCATCTTGTGAATTAAGCAAAAAATACAACTTCGAGACTGTCATGAACAGCTGGGCCTACTTCAAAGATGGCCTGCTGAGCAGATATGGAAAACCGGCAGAATTGATCGGTGGTTTTGATGAAGGTTATGCCAATTATATCAGGATCAAATACGGCAAAGGCGAGTTTTATTTTCACTCCACTCCTTTGGTGTTTACCAATTATTCCATGCTAAATGACACCACCATGAGGCATAGCAGAGATGCTTTGGCCTATCTCGGCGACGGTCATGTATATTGGGATGAGGACAACAGGGATTATGACACAGGAGGTATCTCCAAAAACAAAAACGAGCAGCCCGACAAACCTTCAGAAGGTCCAATGGAATTCATTCTTTCAGAACCTTCTCTTCGTGCGGGATGGTATCTGCTCATATTTACTGTTTTGCTCTACTTGTTTTTTGGTGCTAAAAGGAAACAGCGCATCATAGCCAATCAGGAAAAAATGGACAATACTTCGATCGAATATGCACAGGTATTGTCGCAGATGTTCATGAAACAGAAGGATCACCGGAAGCTTGTTTTGATGAAAATGGAACTCTTCAAAGCCCAGGTCCGCGATCGTTATGGTATTCGTTTACCTTTGAAAAAAGAAGAAGAGAACACTGCACTTTTCCTGGAAATCGCATCCAAAAGCGGTATCAGTCAGGAACGTGTTCGCAACATATTTGAAAATCACAATGTGCATTTGTCAATGGATACCGTTAACTCAGAAGAGATGCTGACTTTTCATCAGATGCTTGAATACTATTACCTCCATTGCAAATAAATACAGAATACAAAACACCATGAATGATCAACCAAATGACCCGTTGAATCCGGAAGCCGGCTCAGAAAATCTGAATCCGGTCACCCACAGTGCCTACAACGAAAATTCTCCTATCGGAGATTTCAATGTGTCTAATCATATTGATGTAAAACCAATTTCCGATGCAGTTGACCGCATCAAATCAGAAATGTCGAAAGTCATTGTCGGACAACACCAGACGATTGACCTGATGATGGCCGGATTGCTTGTAGGCGGCCATGTGCTGTTGGAAGGTTATCCCGGAATTGCCAAAACGCTGATGGCGAAAATGCTCGCGAAGACCATCGACTCGCAATTCAGCCGCATTCAATTCACGCCGGATTTAATGCCAACGGATGTCACGGGTACATCCGTGTTCAACATGAAGGAATCAACTTTCTATTTCCGGAAAGGACCCGTTTTTGCCAACATCATACTGATTGATGAAATCAACAGGTCGCCCGCCAAAACGCAGGCATCGCTGATGGAAGTGATGGAAGAAAAGCAAATCACGTACGACGGAGAAACCTACAAAATGTCTTCGCCCTTTTTCGTGATAGCAACACAAAATCCTGTCGAGCAGGAAGGTACTTATTCACTGCCGGAGGCGCAGCTCGACCGATTCATATTCCGAATCAAAATAGGCTATCCAACGCTCGAAGAAGAACAACAAATCATCCAGCGTTTTTATGAAGATTTTGATCAAAAGCAAACGGACGTAGTTCAAAAAGTTATTACACCCAATGATCTTGCATCATTCAGGAAAATTGTTGAGAAAGTGCATATACGTCAGGAATTGTTGCATTACATCGCGGCGGTGATACACAACACAAGAAACAACGGAGATCTTTTCCTTGGTGCATCTCCGCGTGCTTCGCTGTCTATCATGAAAACTTCCAAAGCCATGGCGGCCATCAATGGAAGAGACTATGTCACACCGGACGACATTAAATCCGTTGCTTACGGTGTATTGAATCACAGGTTAATACTCAGTCATGAACGTGAAATGGAAGGGCGCACCATTGAAGAAATCATTTCGGACATTCTCAAGAAAGTTGAAGTACCACGTTAACTAAGGTATTGAAAACGACGAAAAACATAGGACTTTTTCAAAGCTTTCAGCTTCGGCAACGATTCTTCGTGCTTGCCGGCGTTGTTGTCTTCTTCTTTGTTTTGGGTTTCCCGTTGCCCGGTTTTGATGTATTGGGATTGTTACTGCTCATCGTGGTAACTGCCGCCGCTCTCGCGGAAGCAATCATCCTCTACTATTCAAGACTGAACCTGAGTGCATCGAGAAAAATGGCCAAAATGTTGTCATTGGGCGACGAGAATCAGGTTGAAGTCGAAATCATCAACCACTCGGCTTTTTTTCTCAGGCTTACCATTTACGATGAATTACCGCACCAGTTCCAGATGCGCAATTTTCGCATGAAGGTTGATTTAAAACCTGACGAAGAGCAATATCTCAAATACACCTTGAGGCCGTTGAAAAGAGGTGAATACCACTTCGGTGTGATCAATGCAATTACAACAACGAGGATCGGTCTTGTGGCCCGACGTGTTTTCATTGGTGAACCTCAAATGACTCCGGTCTATCCGAGCATCATTCAAATGAAAAAATATGAGTTGCTGGCTTTCGCAAGAATCAGCAACTACGAGGGTATCAAAAAAGTGAGAAAGCTTGGTCATAGCTATGAATTTGAGAAAATAAGGCAATATGCCACGGGCGACGATCTGCGCAGCATCAACTGGAAAGCAACAGGTCGCAGGAGTCAACTGATGGTGAACCAATATGAGGATGAGCGCTCACAGCAGGTTTATAGCATCATAGACAAAAGCAGATCCATGCACATGCCTTTTGATGGTTTGAGTTTGCTTGACTATGCTGTAAACACCAGCCTGGTTATCTCGAACATTGCCTTGCAGAAATATGATAAAACCGGGCTTATAACCTTCTCACACAAAATAGGATCTACGCTACCTGCCGAACGTTCGCCTATGCAATTGAAAAAGATTTTGCAGGCATTGTACTATGAAAAACCACAACCGTTTGAAGCGAACTATGACCTGCTCTACCGCGGAGTAAAAAATGTAATTCATGGCCGAAGCCTGATATTCTTTTACCTCAATTTTGAAAGTTCTTATGCCATGGAACGTGCACTGCCGGTGCTCAAAAAAATCAACCACATACATCTGCTGGTGATCATGATATTCGAAAATTCTGAATTGGCAGACTTTTCAATGAAAAGACCGGAGTATGTAAGTGACATCTACGCCCAAACCATTGCGCTAAAATTGCTGAACGAGAAAAAACAAATTGTTGCCAAGCTGCGCAAATACGGCATTCAGACTATTCTCAGCAAGCCGCAAGATTTGTCGATCAATACGGTGAATAAATACCTGGAGCTTAAAGCAAAAGGTATGATCTGATGAACGCTTCGTGAAATGATTAAGCCCAGAGCAAATCTGAAACGGGCTTTGTCCGAAATTTCAAATGCACTTAAAATAGTCAAACGGCTCAAGGCAAGAACTGCATTTATATAGCGATTTGCATGCAGTTGACCCGAACTGAGAAATCATATACGTTTCGTGAGAACCACAGCGCGGGCATTTTACATCTCTGACCCTGCCCATCAGCAAGCCTTTGTCAGCACTTCCCTTTTGAGGGGGCGCAATGCCTTCTGCCTGTAACTTCGCACGGGCTTCATCGGTCATCCAGTCTGTAGTCCATGGCGGCGACAGTGTAGTCAGAATATTAAAATCAGATATACCCTTTTCTGCCAGAATTTCTTTGATATCCTCTTCAATGGTGCGCATGGCAGGGCAACCGGAATAAGTTGGGGTGATTGTGATATCAATGCTGGAAGCGTTGACTGATACCTTGCGTACAATGCCCAACTCGACCACATTGAGCACCGGGATTTCCGGATCATAGACTTCCGTCATCCATTGCCATACATGCTCTTCAGCAGGCATTTGATTCATCACCATTTAGCACCGGGATACGCTCTCTGCAGGTATTGCAACTCTGCAAGCAAAAAGCCCATGTGTTCCGTATGCTTTCCTGATCTTCCTCCGGTGTGACTCCATCCGTCTGCCGGTATTTCGAGTGTTGCTTCCTTCAACACTTCACTGACCATTGACTTCCATTCACCCGCCAAAGTAGCTTTATCAACGCCATATCCGGCTGCGATCGCATTTCTGTCGGTTTCATCCATCAGAAACATTTCGCCGGTATAACTCCAAATCTGTTTTATGGCATCCTGAATTCTCTTGTGACTTTCCTCCGTTCCATCGCCCATGCGACGCACCCAGTCAGATGCATGTTGCAGATGGTATCTGACTTCCTTGATTGACTTGGCAGCATATCCGCTCAAGAATTCATCCTGAACGTTGCTCAACTTTTCAAGATACAGATGCATAAACGCCGAATACAAAAACTGACGTGCGGTTGTGAATGCATAGTCGCCATTGGGCAATTCCAGCATCAATAAATTTCTATACTCAGATTCTTCGCGCATGAACGCAATCGCATCTTCATCGCGTCCTGCTGACTCAATTGCAGCCGCCTGCTTATAAAGGTTCGTGGCCTGACCGATGTAATCCAAAGATGTATTTGACAAAGCAATATCCTCTTCCAGCACGGGGCCATGACCGCACCACTCGCTGAGCCTTTGACCAATGATCAAAGCATCATCGGCGAGTCGCAGTATGTAATCAAATTTGAGCTTATCCATAATCAGTTGTTACATGTGACCGACTTCGGGTGGAATATTATAAAAAGTCGGATGACGGTATACCTTGTCATCGGCCGGGTCAAACATGAAGTCCTTATCTGCCGGTGAAGATGCCGTAATATCAGAACTTTTGACAACCCAGATGCTTACACCTTCCATTCTACGCGTGTATACATCGCGTGCATTTTCGATGGCCATCTTGGCATCTGAAGCATGCAAACTTCCGGCGTGTTTGTGTGCGAGACCACTTTTGCTGCGGATAAATATTTCCCAGAGTGGCCAGTCTTTATTGCTCATTCTTGTTGTCTGTTTGAGTGCGCAAGTTAGCAAACTATCAGGAAGGTCAATCCTTCACAAAAGAGACAAAATGCTTTTCACCGTTTCTCAAAGTTAATCCAACGAGGTATATGCCAGCAGACAAGTGTCCTACTTCCATTGAGCGGTTATGATCAAGCCTCCCGTCGCGCAACATTTTTCCTGTTAAATCAAATAGCTGAACATGATGAATGTCATTGGCCGATTCAAAAAACAAGAGGTCAATAGCAGGATTTGGGTACAACAAAATCTTGCTCATTTCTTCCGTTTGAACATTGTCCACGATGCATGGGTAGTTCAGCGTGCACGACACACCGGTCGTCGAATCCTCAATTGTTACAACACAGGTGAAATCCGCAGGAACCGTGTTCAAAGAAGTAGGAATGGTATGGGTAAATTCCTGCGCAGAAATGTGAGCAAAGATGAAAAACTGCTGGCCGATATTGCCCACCGTATCGCCATCAACAATGACTGTGACGATAGGATAGTTGATTTGTGAGGACCCATTGATAATCGTAATATCCAGCATCCCGCCCTCAGCATTCATTGCGATATTGGTAACGCACATGTTGGCGCAATCCAATGGTTGCGAAAACGCTGCAAAAGGAAGCAACGCCAGACTTAGCAAGTAGGTAATTTTTTTCATGGTAAATTTTTGACCAAAATAATTCGCGAATTCTCAATTAGGATTTTCAAATCAGATGATTCTTAACCCAATTTAATCGATTGGAGACTCTGAAAGAGCCGAACAATTGATTTAGTTGGGATAATCCCGATTAAGCATCTCCAATTATGAATATGGGATTAATTTGCTACATGAAAACTCCGGAAGAAATATCCAAACTTTGGCTTCAGGCCTTCAATAGCCATCAACTGGAAGATTTGTTATCTCTTTATCACGAAGATGCGAGACATTTCAGTCCCAAACTCAAGAAAAGCAAACCGGAAACAGAAGGACTGATCAGAGGAAAGGCTCAACTCAAAGCCTGGTGGGCGGATGCTTTTGAGAGAATTCCTTCATTGCAGTATATACCACAATCAATTACTGCAAATCACAAACGTGTATTCATGGAATATTTGCGAAAGGCAGAAGGAGACCACGATCTGATGGTGGCTGAAGTGCTGGAAATTGAAGATGGTCAAATTGTATTTTCCAGAGTTTATCATGCTTAGTACAAAAAATCGCGTAAGACCAATTCACGTGATCTGAACGTGAAAGGCGATAGTTCAAATTCTAGTGCTTTTTGAATTCCCTTGCAAGAAGTCCAAATATTTCGCTATCGTAATATCTGTCTTTCCAAAAGAAATTCTCTCTGAAGTACGCCTCACTTTGAAAACCGCATTTTCGCAATAGATTACCTGATGCCACATTATCAGGATTTATATCGGCTTCAATAGAATGAAGATTCATGGTATTGAACCCGTAATCGAGCACCGCCATCAGTGCTTCGTATGTATAACCCTGAGCCCAGTATTCCGGCATAAGCATATAACCAACTTCCGCGCGATGGTGCTCGGGTTTTGTCCTCCAATAGCCTATAACACCAATTAGTTTTGGATTTCCTTTTAGTCGGATGGCCCAGGCAACAGCCTCGTGCTGGTTGATCTTTTCATTCATAGAACGGTTCAGTTCTCTCGCATCATGTTCATCAGCAGGACGAGGACGTTCAACATACTTCATAACAGCATCATTGCTGCGAAGCAGATAAAGTTCCATCGCATCCGAATCAACGGCTCTGTCAAGTATTAACCTGTCAGTTTGTAATACAGGAAAAGGTAGAAAATTGAAGTTTAGCATGCTTATGCCGCAGCTTCAGCGGACTTCCGTTGCTGTTTTTCCGCATAAGCCATCGCTGCTTCTCTCACCCATGCCCCAGCCTCATGCGCCTTATTTCTGGCTTCAAGACGTTGTTTGTTGCATGGTCCGTTGCCGCGAAGGACTTCATTGAATTCTGTCCAGTCAATTTCTCCAAAGTCGTAATGACCTCTTGATTCGTTCCATTTCAGATCTGGATCCGGAATCGTCAGACCAAGATATTCAGCCTGTGGTACTGTCATATCAACAAACTTCTGACGAAGCTCATCGTTGCTGTGGCGTTTTATTTTCCAGGCCATGCTTTGCGCGCTGTTGGGAGATTCCACATCAGATGGACCAAACATCATGAGCGAAGGCCACCACCATCTGTTGAAAGAATCCTGCGCCATTTTCTTTTGAGCTTCATTGCCATTGCGTGCCAACGAAATCATGATCTCATATCCCTGACGCTGGTGGAAACTTTCTTCTTTGCAGATTCGAACCATGGCGCGGCTGTAGGGCCCATAACTGGTGCGCTGAAGCGAAACCTGATTCACAATGGCAGCGCCATCAACTAACCATCCGATGGCACCAATATCTGCCCAACTCAAAGTGGGATAATTGAAAATGGATGAGTATTTGGCTTTACCGATGAGCAACTCTTCGATGAGCGTTTCTCTGTCCACGCCGAGCGTTTCGCAAGCACTATAAAGGTAGAGCCCATGTCCGGCCTCATCCTGAACTTTCGAAATCAGAATGGCTTTCCTCCTGAGCGATGGGGCTCGGGTAATCCAGTTACCTTCCGGAAGCATCCCAACCACTTCGCTATGTGCATGCTGAGCAATCTGACGAACCAGCGTTTTCCTGTAGCCATCGGGCATCCAGTCTTTCGCTTCTATCTTATTTTCATCGTCCACGTAGCGTTGGAAACGGTCGATCAAATTCTGATTGTCCATAATTATCTGTTTTCTGCAACAATTTTACGTCAAAACAAATTCAACACCCGACTTATTTTTGCGCAACCGATAGTTTATGAGACCAAAATTCCACACCTTGAAGGTGAAAGATGTTCGCCGCGAAACAAAAGACTGCGTTTCAGTAGCCTTTGAAGTACCGGCAGAGCTCAAAGAAAATTACACCTTCAAACAAGGTCAATACCTGACATTGCGGGAAACCATTGAGGGTGAAGATACCCGGCGGTCCTACTCCATTTGCTCCGGAATTCATGATGGCGAGCTGAGGGTAGCTATTAAGGAAGTGGCCAATGGTCGTTTTTCTTCCTGGGCCAATCAGCATTTGAAGGCTGGTGATGAAATGCAGGTGATGACACCTATGGGACATTTCACCACAGAATTGGATTCCAGACAAAAGAAAAACTATCTCCTTTTCGCAGCCGGAAGTGGCATTACTCCTGTTCTATCCATTGCACGGAGTGTGTTGCAAACAGAACCCGGCAGTGAAGTAACGCTTGTTTTCGGCAACCGATATTTTCAGTCCATCATCTTCAGAGATTTGCTGGAAGACATGAAAGACGCCTATCTCGGTCGTTTCAGGGTCTTTCACATTTTGAGCGCCGAACCAAATGAAATCGGACTTTACTCAGGTCGCATTGACGAAAATAAATTAGAAGAACTTGCGAAGACCTTCATCGATATCGAACATACAGATGAGGTTTTCGTTTGTGGCCCGGAACCGATGATTCGCTGCGTTTCTTCCTTCATGTCTTCGAAAAACGTAGCTACTGAAAAAGTACACTTCGAACTTTTTGCTTCTCCGGGAGATGGCAAGAAAGCAGAGCCAACAAAAACTCAAGAGAAACAACCTTTGCCATCAGGCAAAAAGTGCGCTGTCACGGTCATGTTCGACGGACAGGAATCAAACTTTTTTATGCCGATGGACGGAACGGCCATTCTTGATGCCGCTCAACAAAGTGGCATGGACATTCCGTTTAGTTGCAAAGGAGGAATGTGCTGCACCTGCAGAGCTCACCTCAGCGAAGGCAAAGCTGAAATGAAAGTGAATTATGCCCTGGAGCCCGGAGAAGTGGATGCAGGATATGTACTCACGTGTCAGGCTGTTCCGTTGACCGACCATGTGGTGGTCGATTTCGACCGGCATTGAAGCTGTTTTAGACAGAATACGTTTATTTTGCGTCTCAGATATACCCCTTTTTCAATTACCATGAAACTTGCATACTCACTTTGCCTTATTGCGTCATTGCTTTTTTCCAACCACTTCTTCAGCCAGGACTACACTACAGTCACCTTGCTGGACGGCACTCCATCACCAATGGGATTGTATGATTTCGACGGGGATGGCGATCTGGATTTATTGTGTAAAAATTACGATCAAAGCCTTGGAAGCATGATCTGGTGGATAGAGAACACGGGCAACAATCTATTTCAGACCATACACCATACCATGTCGACATACGAAAGCGCCAGTGCACTTGTCGACAACATGACCGTAGAAGACCTCGACAATGATGGCGACCTCGACATCTTCTTCCTTTCCGGCTGGAGCACAGGTCCGTTTAACATCAATTACGCCAAATTGTATTATTACCAAAACGACGGTCTGGGTAATTTTTACCCATACAGTTCCGCCACAAATTATCATTCCTATTGCTTCGCAGATCTTAACAATGATGGAGAAAAAGAGATTTACGCCACATTCAATCTACAGCTCTTTCAGATTTTTTTCAATGGCAGCGAACTCACGGCGACTCCCATTTTCACCGCCACCAACAACGGTTTTGGCGACAGACTGATCGAACTGAAGAGTGCGGATGTCAACGGCGACAATCAGCCGGATCTGGTTTACATCCTCAAAGACATCCTTTACGGCGACAACAGCCGCGACTACATTGAAGCCATACTCAACACCGGCAGCAACAGCAGCAGTTGGACCGCCACACAACTGATGTCGGGTTTGACAGGTAACAATCCACTTTACGATTTCGAAGACTTGTTTTATTTCGAACTTGTGGACGTAGACAACGACGAAGACCTCGACCTGCAATTCAATGCCATTGCCGACAATGGATTGGGCAACAACAATGACGCCCTCAACATCAAACTGAACAATGGCAATGGCACCTTCGGGAATTTCTGCGATACACCCGACAATGGATTTGGATTTAATTCAAGTCACAACCTGATTTATGACTTTGATTCCAACAACATACCCGACTTTCTCTGCATTGATACGGATTCAAGCTGGCCGCCATTGGCTTACCAGTTATACCAGAATTATGGGTGTTCCATATATGGCACCACGAC
>JBEIHH010000049.1:0-22502 GCA_040381475.1 Crocinitomicaceae bacterium
GGTTAGGTGTTGTTATGGCTAATTTAGCCAGTAATCAGTTATCTTAATGTACCTGTTGGTGTCCTCAGGCCAGACAAAGGTTTCTGTAAAATCTTCCGGTTCAAACATCTTGACCCAGTTAGTGTCTGTAAGAATAAACTCCATGCGACGCACGACATCAGGAGCACTATCGGGATGGGTTAAACGCACATCCACCTTCATAAACTTTGTAGAACCTGCATAAAAACAATTGAAAGCCCCCTCAAAAAAAAAGGTTGTTTAATGACTTCGCGAATGTACATGCTTGCGGATGGAACTTCGATCGAATCTGCATTGCCAAATATTTCATGATTAGAACCGGAACGCTCATCGTGATCAATGATAAATTATCGAAATTAACTTGAAACTTATCGCGGTTTGATTTTAGAAGCAGTCGTATAATCATGGATTATGTAGTCGAATTTCTATTCCGATCCAATATGAAAGAAACTCATTTAACCCGGATCGATCCTAACCACAACCGAAACCTTCGACAAATCATCCCATGTTGCAGCACATTTTATTTACATTCGCATCAAATGAATCTCCGATCTATGAAAAAAGCATTGCCTTTGTTGCTGCTTGTGCTGGTTTTTACCTCGTGCAAGGAAACCATCAAAAAAAACTACCTCATCAGTGATCTGTCCATCACAGTGGAAGGCCCTTTATTCGACGGACCCAACACCATGCAGGCAACCCACACCATCGATCTCAGCAAGATTGAATCAGGTTTACTTCCTGAGCACATTCATTCTGTAAAATTGACAAAGGCCGATATCAGCACGTCGGACAGCATCGCATTCAACAACATCCGCAACTTTGTGTTGCAGTTTACCTCGGCTGATGCCAAAATGCAGAAAGCAGGTCTGCTCAATCCGGTGCCCAAAGATTCTCCTTTGGTACAGATCTTGCCTGCGGCAGAAGCAGAACTTAAAGACAATTTTAAACAACCCGAATTAATTATCATTCTCGATGCCGATCTGGAAGGTTATCTCGACGCCAATCTCACCTACACCGGCAATTTTGAATTCGAAATCACATACAAAAAGTAAACTATGAAATACCTCATCTTCATTTTTGCACTGATCACTTCTCCCCTATTGACTGTAGCTCAGGATGCCGAAGCCGACAGGCTCCTCGGAGTTTGGGAACCGAGCAACGGAAAAGCCCGCGTAAAAGTTGAAAAAATCGGCAACAAATACTATGGAAAAATAGTTTGGCTGAAAGAACCCAACGACCCCGCAACCAACCTGCCCAAAGTCGACAAAAACAATCCTGATGAAAGCGTTCGCAACGTGCCTTTGAAAGGGTATCGCATGCTCAAAGATTTCACTTTTTCCGGTAAAGACGAATGGTCGAATGGCACTATATACGATCCGGAAAATGGTAGCACTTACAAATGCATCATCAAAATGACCGACAACAACACTTTGGATATCCGCGGTTATATCGGTGTTGAAGCATTGGGTCGCACAGATGTTTGGAAACGATTAGAAATGAAGAAATAGTTCTCAAAAAAACCAATGCCGAGATATTATCTGACCTTTTCGCTGCTTTTGATGTGCACGATCACATTGTTTGCGCAGCCGGATTCTCTTCTTATTGACCCGCCGACAGATGATGAAGACTTTTCGATGTACGAAAATTTCGATTTTGCAGATGAAGGAGCAAAGCGATTTTGCACCCCGAAAGTTTTCGATCTGAGTCCTGCCAAACTCATTTCAGTCGGATACGATTATCAGGGTGCATTCGATGTAGATTATGGTCAATGGCAGAACAATGAATACGTTTGGCCCGAAAATACCGGCAGTTTTTCCGGTTCAGGAGGTCTTCGTTTGTTCGCCAGCATTCCCGTCATCTCCAAAACCAATATCGTTCTTCAGGCCGGCTTCAATTACGCACGAACATCATTTTTCAGTGAAGAAGCGGATGTGGTAAATCCTCTGAATTCCACCTTACGCGACAATGGACTGACAACCACAGGCTTGAATGCCACCATGTTCAAACCTCTTAATGCCGAAAAATTCATCATTGCACAAGCTTCTGCAGATCTCAACGGTGATTATTACACCGATAATTTTACACCACTCAAATACACCCGATACAGCGCCGCAATCATATACGGTAAAAAGAAAAATGACCGTAAAATGATTGGTTTCGGCTTATCCAGAACTTACCGTGTGGGCGAAATCAATTATATACCGGTGATGTTGCTCAACTGGACCGCACCCAGCAGAAAATGGGGCGTAGAAATGCTAGCACCGGCCCGCGTACATATCCGCAAAACACTATCCGCAAGAAACATTTTACTATTCGGCTATGAATTGGAGGGAAATTCATATCATATATTGAACACAGGAAGAGACACCTTTAATAATTACGAGCTTCGCAGAAGTGAATTGCGAATTCGTGCGATCTGGGAAACTTCCATGTACCAATTCATTTGGATGTCGGTGCAACTGGGATATCGATATGGCTATAGTTTTAACCTCGATAAATTCGAGAACAACAACGAGTTTTTCAGAGGTTTTTTCGGCGACCAGCCTTATGCGCAGGAAAACACGCTCAACGGCACGTGGTATGCTCAACTTTCCATCAATCTTGTAAGTCCGTGATGAGGTAGGGAGCTCTTTTTTAACACGGAGGCACGGAGGAATAAGGAGGAATACAGAGGAATATAGAGGAATATAGAGGATTAGTTCTTTTTGGAACTCGGAGGCACTCAGACACGGAGGAATGATGAATACCTATAATTTGAGATGCTTTAGGACAAAATGATATAATTGTTCGGTGAAAATTCAACAATAAACTCAAATATTCTCTTTATTCCTCCGTGCCACGGTGTCTCCGTGTTAAAGTGATTTCATCTTGAAATAGAATCCATTCGGAGAATTCTATCTATCCAATTTTTTCTACTGATAATGACAGTCTTGAATAACAAGTTAGCTCGGGTGATGGTTGTCCGCGCCACGCTTGCAGTTTGGGTTATTTCCATTCAAAATCGACCACCTGTTCGATATCCGGATGTAGACTTTTGGCGACCGGACAGGTGAGTGCCGCATTTTTCAAGATCGACATTTCACGCTCATCATAACCGGGATTTTCGATGTGCAGTACGATGTGAATCCTGCTCACGCGCCGTGGATCGCTCGCCATGGTTTTCTCTATGTCGGCTTCAACCTTGCCCAGGCTGATGCCCTTGCTTTCCGCGGCAATCCCCATCAGTGTGATCATGCAACAAGCCAGTGAGGTGCACAACAGGTCAGTTGGAGAAAAGGCTTCACCGCGCCCGTGGTTATCTGGCGGGGCATCTGTAATTAATGTATTACCACTCCTGAGATGAACTGCCTCGTTCCGCAATCCACCCCGATAACTTACTTTCATACCTGCTTGCATAAAAATCAATTTGGATGTAAAACTACCTTTGAATCCTGAATATGCAGTCGAAATCTATGACCGCGATGAAACCCTTCAATGACGTGCAACTGACCGAATCCTTGCGATCCGCAAGCGCTCTTCCTCTTTGGCTTTCAATGCTTCATGAGGTTACAGACTTCATGATCCCGGTTAGTCCCGTTTGCAGCGAATCGACAATCCTGTTTCCAAAGAACTGTTCGGTGTGCCAACACTTGTCTGATTGCCATGGATCTGAACTAACCTGCTTAATGTAGATGAAAATTGTGTAGATGTCCACCAGTTGCACCGTAACCCCAGGCCGTAAAAACCCAAACCTCTGTCACCGCCAGGCAAACCATTGAAACCGCTTTCATTGGTCGCATCCGTAACAGGATCAGACCAGAACTGAGATTCTATGCTCTTCATTTTTGAGCCTGCTATGTTCCAGCCTCCGAGAAACTCGACCAATTGTGTCCACTCATCTAAGGTCGGCACATGCCAACCGACCGGACACACATTTCGGGTATCTTCTACTGCGTACCAATTGTACAGCTTACCGTATGGGTATTCATATGAATCATCATGATTGTAATGTGCCCATGCGCCAGAAGTCAGAATATTCCAAAGGAAAACATCAACAACATTGGGGATTGGATCACCATTCGCATACGATGTTGTTCTCAAATTCTCTGACATCCATTCGCCTCCATTGATGATAATTGTTCCATATTGATTGCCGTCGACATCAGTAACTCCAGCACCTATGGTATAAATTCCATTCTGCTGATAATTGGCTTCACTGATACCCGGTACTATGACCCAGTTACCATTGCTCAGAAACAACGTATCACCGCTAATTGATACTGAAAATTGCTGTGCATCATTGTCAGAGGTCATGTAGCCCGAATCATTTATATATGCACTGATAACATCAGGCACAACAGGCATCTCCTGTGCATTAATCAGATCGTTGTAGTCGCCGGTGACGGCAACAGATGACAATGCCGGAAGATTGGAAAGATCATTGTAGTCGCCACTGAATCCGTTTCCTCCGTTCACAAGACTCTCTGCTGTTCTGGCGTGCAAAGCATATGGCACACTGAGCAGTTGTGAAATACCTATTACCTGAAAATTACTACCTCCACTGACATCCATTGCAATTTCCAGAAAAAAATTGTTGCCTCCCCAGTTGATTTCTGAAAGGCTGCCATTTTGAGCATTACCTGCACCAATGATCAGGTTGAATATGCCATACGCATCTGTAGTCACAAAATGATTCTCAGTGAAAACATCAGGACCAAGAACATCGGTTTCGACAATGTTTATTTGAATTCCTATCGTCTGGTTGATGATGGGGTTTCCCGTTTGATCTCTGGCAACACCGCTGTAATTAAATGCAACAGGAGTTGACTGGCCCGAACAGATGACTGCACAGAAGAGCAGACAGGCTAATAAAGAAACCAATTTCATCAGCTTACGATTCATTTGTGAAGAGGTACAGAAAAATAATTCATCAGTCATGCACACAACGGATTGAAAGTCCCTTATTCATTATGATGGCATAACTATCGTTGAGAACAGATCCATAGAGATACGTTAACCGTCGCGAGTACAAGGCGTCCGCGTTATATGCAGTTGCACTCCACAATGTGCCATTGGAAGGCCAGTTGCCCCAGTTCCCCATCAAATCGCGTTCACCTCCGGGAAGGCCTGAAAAACCGCTTTCATTGTTGGCACCTGTATTGGGCGGTAACCAATATTCAGTTCCTGTGCTTTTCATTTTGGCACCTGCCACATTGATGTCATTCAATGGATTGACACTACCGCCATCCGCTGTCGGATCGAGATAGTTGATCAGTGTATTCCAGTCATTGTTGGTAGGCACGTGCCAGCCGGCCGGACAAACGTTTCTCGGATCGATGACTGTGAATCCATTGTACAACTTTCCGTAAGGAATTTCATACTGACTTTCATTGTACAGATGCGACCACGCACCTGAATTCAGATCAGACCACATGGAATTGTCGGTCACATTCGGAATCGGATCGCCATTTGCATATTTCGTTGTTCTGAGGTTTTCAGCCATCCATTGCTGGGTTCCGATCACAATGGTGGCGTAGGAAATCCCATCCTGATCGATCAATGTTCCATAACTCAGTTCAGGATTGAGCCACGGGTTAATATCCGGTGTATCCGCATTGGCAGCGCTGATTCCGGGAATGATCACCCAATTGCCGTTGCTCAGATACAGCGTATCACCAGATGCCGACACCGACATTTGCTGATGGTCATTGTCAGTGGTAACATAACCTGCATCGTTGCTAAATGCGCTGACATTCGTAGGAACTACTGGCGTTTCCGGAAGGTTCGAAAGATCATTGTAATCTCCGGAAGTAGCCACCGGTGACAGCACCGGCGCATTGATAAGATCATTATAATCGCCACTAAAACCTGATCCACCTCCAATCAGACTTTCTGCGGTTTTAGCATGCAAAGCATAAGGCACACTAAGAAACTGAGTTGTTCCCATGGTCATGAAATTTGTTCCTCCGTTGGCATCCATCCCGACCTTCAGATAAAATGCATCTGTGCTCCATTCAATGTCTGCCATGCTGCCTGACTGCAGTGCACCTCCGCCAATGATAAGATTGAACAACCCGAAATCATCCGTATTGGCAAAGTGATTCTCAGAGTACACAACAGGTCCAACCGTTGAATTCTGGAGAATGCTGATTTGTATCCCGATGGTCTGATTCGCAATAGGAATGCCCTGAGGATCTCTTGCCACAGCGCTGTAATTAAAAGCCTGAGGCGGAATTTGTGCGAAACCTGCGGTTGATCCAACCAACAGAATCAACAAGAATAATAATCGCATCATAAAACTATTTGTTATTTAAAATTTGATCAGATTGTATTTGCCCAATAAAACTCCCTCTGCATTGGTTACAGATAATATGTAGGTCCCTGAAGCTATAGAAGTTGTATTGAGTCCTATGTTCCGTGGAATGCCTGCATACTGACCTCCAAACACCTCCTTCCCCTGCATATCGACTATGGAAACATTGATTTCACTTTGTGAAGATTGATTGATCCGGATGTTCAGAAAATCCTGAGCAGGATTCGGATAAACATTTAGATCGATCAAAGAAACTGAATTCACCTCAATCACCGAAACCGATAAGGCGGTTCCGGCACCAAAGCCGCCACTGAGGGTATTCCCTGCATCATCAGTATAGGTCAATACAGCAATTTCACCCACCGTAAAACTGATCGATCCGGCGCTTTGACTTAAGTTGGCCGCACATCCACTTACCAATTCAGGCGAAACCTCCTGCGCCATGCACACTCTTCCGAAAAAGAACAACATACCGGTGACCAGCACCCGGTTCAAACAAGTTTTTTGCATACACCCGTATTTTTAATAATGTCTACAGTTGAAAACGAGGAGCGAAGATAATTCATCCAGCCAGTCAGGCAATTCATCTGTGGATATTCCGTCATTCATCGTCGGCAAAATCCGCGGCCCAATGTGCAACATTTCGCCGTCTGAATTGTTCTATGTTGTACATTTGAACTGAAATGTCAAAGGCATTGATTTTTCTCTTTTCGGCACTGGTTTCTTTCAGCGCTTTTTCTCAGCCAATTCCTGAGAATGAGATCATTTTGTTCAAAAAGCAACGTTACTGCGGATTGAATCTCAATACCAACGGATACGGTATCAACGGAACGCTTGCTAAATATGACGGGGCTTACAAAATGTGGCTTTTCAACGCAGATCTTCTCTTTGTCAAGCACGAAAAAGAAACCAAAACATGGAATCCTGTCAATGATCCTAATGCAAGGCCATATTTCTACGGTAAACAAAACAACTTCTATGCGCTGCGTGCAGGAATCGGCAGAAAAATTGTGATCACCGAAAAATTGCGCAAAAGCGGCGTGCAGGTAGCTTACAATTGGCAAGCCGGGCCAACATTCGGATTTACGAAACCCGTTTACCTGGAAATTATATACATCGGCGATGCATTGTCGCAAGCCTATCTGGAAATTGAAAAATTCGATCCCGATCGGCATTACATCGACAATATTTATGGCAGAGCCAGCGGCCTGCGTGGATTCGATGAACTAAAATTTCATCCCGGGGCGTTCTTTAAATTTGCATTCAGTTTTGAATACAGCAACGAACGAGAAAGGCTTAAAGGAATTGAAGCCGGTGCTTCGATAGATGCATTTCCAAAGCGCATTCCAATCATGGCGATGTTTAGTGACGACAGTAAGAATCCCAGAAACCGCCAGTTGTTTTTGGGATTGTATGTGAAGTTTTTCTTCGGAACAAAATACGATCAGAAGTGAGTGAAATCATAGCGGAAGAGTCAAGCGAAAAAGTAAGAATACCTAAGCCCAAATGGCTTAGGGTAAAGCTCCCGACAGGCGAAAACTATCGCCATGTGCGGAGCCTCGTTGATCAACACAAACTACATACTATTTGTGAAAGTGGCAACTGTCCAAACATGGGCGAATGCTGGGGAGAAGGCACAGCAACTTTCATGATTCTTGGAAATATCTGCACCCGTTCTTGCGGTTTTTGTGCGGTTGCAACAGGAAAACCCCTGGAGGCCGATCCATTCGAGCCCCTGCGTGTAGCCAAATCCATTCAACTGATGGGTGTGAAACATGCAGTCATTACCTCGGTAGATCGCGACGATCTTGCAGATGGCGGTTCAGCCATCTGGTTTGATACCGTAGCCCAGGTGAGAAAAATTTCACCCGGCACTACCATGGAAACGCTCATTCCCGATTTTGCAGGAAAATGGGAGAATCTGCAGCGCATCATCGATGCTGCTCCTGAAGTCGTATCGCATAACCTTGAAACTGTTCGCAGACTTACAAAACAAGTACGAATTCAAGCCAAATATGATCGAAGTCTCGAAGTTTTGCTGCGTCTGAAACAGGCGGGCATGCGCACCAAGAGCGGTGTTATGCTCGGACTGGGAGAAACCGAAGCAGAAATTCTCGAAACAATAGATGATCTCAGCGCGGTGGGCGTTGATATACTGACGTTGGGTCAATACCTTCAACCGACTCCAAAACATTTACCGGTGAAAGAATTTGTTACTCCGGAAAAATTCGCAGAGTACAAAACATATGCTTTAAGCAAGGGATTCAGATATGTTGAAAGTGGTCCACTGGTAAGATCTTCTTATCACGCAGAAAAACATCTCTTCTGATGTCGGTTGAGCCAAAGCGCATTGCCATCAATGGTTTCGGACGTATCGGTCGCAGACTAGCGAATATCCTTATCGATGATGAAAGATTCAGACTGGTAGCTATCAACGATCCGGCTGATGCATCGACCATGGCGCATTTGTTCAGGTACGATTCCGTTCATGGGAAAAGCAAACATGCAATCAGTGCGACTGAAAACGGATTTGAAATCAATGGTCAATTCGTTCACTACTCATCTGAAAAAAATCCGGCCGACACAAATTGGGAGCATCTGAAGATTGACATTGTAGTTGAATGTTCCGGCGTTTTCAAAAGAAGAACGGAACTCGAAGGGCATTTTCGTGCCGGTGCAAAAAAAATCTTGTTAAGCGTTCCTCCGGAAGATGACACGATCAAGACCATCGTGCTTGGCGTCAACGATTCTGATATTCATGAAGACATCGACATATTGTCGAATGCTTCATGCACAACAAACAATGCCGCGCCGATGATAAAGATTCTGGATCAGTTGTGCGGAATTGAAAGCTGTTATATCACTACGGTACACAGCTACACCACCGACCAACGCCTGCATGATGCACCGCACAAAGATCTCAGAAGAAGCAGAGCAGCAGCACTCTCTATTATTCCAACCACAACCGGAGCAGCCAAAGCACTTACAAAAGTTTTTCCTCATCTGGCCACCAAAATGGGGGGCTGCGGTATGCGCGTTCCTGTGCCTGACGGGTCACTCACAGATATTACATGCATCGTAAAAAAGCAATTGACCATCGGTCAAATCAACGAGGCATTCAAAATTGCTGCGGAGCAAGAACTTCGTGGAATACTTGAATATACCGAGGATCCAATCGTATCAGCAGATGTCATTGGGAATCCTCATTCATGCATCTTTGATTCACAACTCACCAGTGTAATTGGCAGCATGGTCAAAGTTGTCGGGTGGTACGACAATGAATTCGGTTATTCAAGCAGACTTCACGATTTGCTTTTACGATGGTGATATTCATCACCAAGTTTTATGCATAAAATATCACAATGGCATTACGTATAACAATGATCTTACGTTAAATTGCTGACGGAAAAAATCCCTGTATGGTACACGAAATCAGTCGTAACAATTCTATTTTTAGTCAATTCATCCGAGAGATTCGGGATGAACAGATACAAAAAGACCGCATGCGATTCAGGCGAAATCTTGAGCGCATCGGAGAGGTGCTTGCATATGAAATTTCAAAAACGTTTACTTATGTGCCTGCAGAGGTTACGACTTCGCTTGGAGTAGCCGACATGTTGATTCCATCAACTGTAACCGTACTCAGCACGATACTGCGTGCAGGTTTGCCACTGCATCAGGGAATGCTGAACTATTTCGATCAGGCTGAGTCTGCATTTGCTGCTGCTTACCGCAGACACCACAAAGGCGGTGATTTTGAAATAGAGGTTGATTACACCAGCAGTCCTTCGCTTGAAGATAAAACGTTGATCATTGCAGATCCAATGCTTGCAACCGGAGCATCCATTGAAATGGTATACAAACAACTGATCAGGAAAGGAACTCCTACGAAGGTTCACATTGCTTGTGTGATTGCCACTGATACAGGTATCAAGCATCTGAAAAGCAGAATGCCTGAAGGAACAGAATTTTGGATTGGTGCGATAGATAATGAACTTACTGCTCAGGCCTACATTGTGCCAGGCCTGGGTGATGCAGGTGATCTGGCATTCGGGAGGAAAGACTGATGTGGGAATACATGGCACGTGTTGTTGGCTGGTGGTTATTATCGATAGTCAAATTTCTTTTTGTACCGTTCGGTATGATGCTCAAACCGGACGTCGGAGAAGAATGGACATGGATTGAAACTGTGTTTATTTCTGCAACCGGCGCTGCGGGAGGCGCATGGATCTTTTTTCATTTTGGAGAGATTATTTTCGACTGGCTCGCGCATCATTTCAATACAAAAAGACGCATATTCACCCGTAAAAACAGGTGGTTCATTCGCATCAAACACAAATGGGGAATGAATGGATTGCTGCTGATTTCAGGACTAATTTCCGTACCGGTTGCATCTATGATCGGAGCGAAATTATACCGACACAACTCTTCCGCTTTACCCAAGCTCATCATTGCATTCTTTTGCTGGTCGGTTTTTCTTTCAAGTATTGCCTACGGCATGAAAAAAATAGGACTTTCGTTTTGAAAAAATACAAGCATTTATTCTTTGATCTCGATGGCACTCTTTGGGATCTTCGTAAAAACACGAGATCGGCGTTGGAAGTGCTGTTTGATAAATACAGTGAATTACAATCCATCCCATTCGAACAATTCTTTCGTCGATACCATCATCACAACGATCAGGTTTGGGCGCTTTATCGCGATAATAAAATAGAAAAAGAAGTATTGAGATATGTGCGCTTCGAACGCACTTTTCAGGATTGTGCGTATGACGGCAATACAGAACTGATCAACAATTTTTCCAATGATTTCATGGAAATATGTCCACGCATGCCGCACACCATCGATGGTGCGCATGAATTGCTGGAACATTGTGCATCGCGTTACAGAATGCACATCATTACCAATGGATTTATCGAGGTTCAGGGACATAAAATGAAAGCCGCGCAACTCAATGACTATTTCGAAATCATGATCAACAGCGAGCATTGTGGTGTGCGCAAGCCACACCGAGGCATTTTCGATTATGCCATGCAGAACACCGGGGCAGAAGCTGCGGATAGCCTCATGATTGGCGATGACTGGGAGGCCGATATTCTCGGAGCCAGAGATTTTGGAATGGACCAGGCTCACCTCACAACAACCGACGAATTGATGAATGAGATCAATGCAATTCATGGTCACGGACCCGTAAGACACAATTACAAACCCACTTATACCATAAGCTCGTTACATGAGCTGATCGATATTCTATAACAACAAATACATTTGCAAAAAAAATCACATGGCAGACAACAATCCACAACAGCAACTGAATATTGAACTCAACGAAGAAGTAGCACAAGGTGTTTATTCCAATCTGGCGGTAATTACTCATTCGCCTGCTGAATTTGTTGTCGATTTTATTCGTGTTATGCCCGGCGTGCCCAAAGCAAAAGTTCAGTCACGCATCATTCTCACTCCGCAACATGCGAAAAGACTTATGCGAGCACTGACAGAAAACATCGGCAAGTATGAAGCGCAACATGGCAAGATTCAGGAAACGCTGGGTCATGAGCAAATGATGCCGATGAACTTTGGCGGTCCACAGGGACAAGCATAATCAGGTAAACCTATTGTTTTCGGAAATTTTCTCTGTAGATATTATACAGCGAATAGAACATCACAGCTAACAGAGTGAAGGTGATGATGTACATCATAGCTCGTAAACTTTACCGGTAAGTTCAGAGCCGATCAAAGGGTTGTTGCGAGATAAAGAGCGCCAGTCGGCAATCTCAAAGCGTGTTTTCTCTGAGGTTGAAAACACCGTGATGTTGGCGTCATTGCCCTCTTCTATGTGCTGGGTTTCCATACCCAAAACATGAGAAGGACCTTCAGTGAAAAGTGCAATGATTTTATCTGAATCCAAATATTTTTCGAGCGCGGTCAATGCTGTACAGAATGTGGTCTGAATGCTGCTGATACCAAAAGCTGCGTCTTCAAACTCGCGCACTTTGTGTTCAACATCTTCCGGGGTGTGATCACTGCAAATGGCGTCGATGGTGCCATCCTTAAGTCCTGCAATGAGTGCCTTTCTTTCTTCCTTTGTTCTGAAAGGCGGAAGCACTTTGTAGTTTGAGTCGAATGTTCGCAAATCTTCGTCGGTGAACATCAACTGATGCGCTGCAATTGCGCAGGTTACATGTAGACCATCTTTCTTCGCTTTGCGGATGAACTCGACACTTTTGCCGGTTGAGATTGCAGAGAAATGCAATCTGCCTCCATGGTATCTCAGCAATTCCAGATCGCGCATCACGCGAATCTCTTCAGCCACATTGGGCATTCCTTTCATACCCAATGCAACACTCATAGCGCCTTCATGCATCTGTGCATGAGCATTCAATCCCCGGTCAAATGGAAAAGTCATTACCAGACCGCCAAAATTGGATGAGTATTCAAGAGCCCGGCTGAGCATCTCGGTATTGAGGTTGTTCTTATCGTCTGAGAATGCCACAGCACCCGCAGAATGCATATCGAACATTTCACTGAGCTGTTTTCCTTCCATACGCGAGGACAGAGCACCTACGGGAAGAAAATGAACGCCCGATGCACCTGAATTGCGCAAAGTGTTTTCTATCGCGCCACGGTGATCTGCAATGGGATTTGTACCGGGCATCAGCGCAACGTAGCGAAATCCCCCCCTGCTTGCTGCTGCAGCTCCAGATCTGAGGTTTTCCTTGTATTCAAAACCCGGATCACAAAAACGGGCTGATAAATCAATCCATCCTTTGCTCACGCTCAGGTCTTTGCCTTTGATAACTCTTGTTCCAGAATCATCTATCGATACAGCAATTTTTTGAATTCGTCCTCCGGCAATAAGAAGATCACGTTTTTTACCGTGATGCGGTGTACCGGGATCAATGATGCGTGCAGACTGAATGAGGGTTTTCATAACGACTTGCAGGCAAAGGAAAGCAATAAAGTCCTATCTGACATGATTCCACCTTCAAAAAAATCAATCAACAGCAATATGACGCGCTTTATCGCCAGAATTTGATCAGAAGAACTTCGATGGCCAGAAAAATCAAAGCCCAAACAATCATTGTCAGCCACAACTTCGTGCCTTCACCTATCTCACCAGCACCTGCAGCGATGCTTTCCATGTCGCCTTTCAGCAGCGACCAATTGTAGAAGCCTGCCTGATCCAGTTGTTCCGTGACCTTATCGTCACTTATGGCCCTGTTATCCGACTCTTTGCGGTCATAATTGAATGCAAGCGCGGCCTGAGGTTCCCCGGCGAAATTCAACAAATAATTTCCTGCTAGTTGAAACTCCCTGTCAACAAAAATTTCGGTATTACCCCCGGCATTCCTGTGTTCCGGAATGAACTCACTCCCGTTTTGTGTATGATTTAAACGGAAGGTTTGATCGCCGGTAGTAACCAGATTTCTCAATAAAACAGCCTGTTGTCTGCCGAGCGTATAGGCAAGCTCAGAAGCAGGCTGACTGAACTCGGCAACTCGCAGCACGGTTGCAGGAAAAAATGCGTGGTTGATGAAATTGCTTTCAGAAGTGCTCAAAGAAACTGCAGTCAGGTAAACCCTTCCCTTGCCTGAAACGGCCGACAACATAAACGGTGTTCCGGACTGCAGGGTCATCATGGGTTCCGCCAAGGTGCGTGTACCGGGTTGCAGCTCGTAATAGGCCAAGGCGTTCGGAAGATCCGCATTTCCACTCACTTTGTCGAAGGCATCACGGAAAATATAATGATCATAATTGACCGAAGTAACTTTGCTCGCGTTGGGATTCTTGCCGGATATCTGCCCCAGACCAAAAGCCGCAAGTGCTTCATTGTATTCATTGATGACAATTTCTTTGCCGGGAATAACCAACACACTGCCGCCGTTGGACACGAATTTCTGCAACTCTGCCAGCAAGCCACTGGTGAGATTTTTAAGCTGATTCAGAATAATCAGATTTTGATTCACGAAACTTCCGTAATTAACAGAAGACTCTCCGGATGATGTAAAAACAAAATAAGGATCCTCGCTAAATACTGTAGCGACAGCTGGTATTTCAACCTGCGCGCCGAGAATTTCGAGCACCGTTATTTTATCTGCAACCCCATAGCTGAAATAATAATCATCATCTTTGCTGATGCTGTTATCATCAATGTGCACCACGCAGCTCTTAAGTCCGGGCTCGGTATTGGTATAGGTAACCACCGCTTCAGTTTTTTGACTTCCCTCTATACTAACAGTAGTTACACTCTTCTGCTGACCGTTCACTGTGAGCTGAAGCGGAATGTTAGTTCGGCTTTCTTCTCCTGAATTGAACACCCGCACATGCAGCACTTCCGGCTGATTTAGCTGCCTTACCGGACTTTCGAACCACACGGAATCAATGTATAAATTGGAAACCACTTCAGCAACCTCAGGCACTATGTTAAAGCCAATGGTTGTATCGTTTGAGATGGCAGCGATGTCGGTAACAGATTCTTGCAGGTCAGTAAGAATAAATGATTTCCTGTTTTCCAATCCGCTTCTCAGCAATGCATCTTTCTGACGTGCCACCACCTCTGACATTTTTCTGCTTGCCGGCGATGCTTCAACTTCCTGGATCAGCTGAACCATATCATCTCTGCTTACGGTGCGCTGATGGCGGCCTTCAAAATCTGAGGTAAGCAACTGAAACTTATCGGAAGGCTGAAAAGAATTCACTATTTCAATCGCTTTGTTTTTTGCAATCTCCAGAATCTGACCTTCAGAAGCCCGCGCTTCCATGCTGAATGAGTTGTCGATATAAACAGACACTGCAGTACCTCCCGGCTTACCAGTAAGCCCCGGCTGAGGTATAAATGGCTGAGCGAAGGCGAAAATAATTGCTGCCATGGCCAGCATTCTGCTCATGAGTATGAGCAAGTGCTTGAGCTTGCTTTTGCTCTGAGTCTCCTGTTGAATCTCTCTCAGAAATTCGACATTGGGAAAAAGTACTTTCTTGAATTTCCTGAAATTGAAGAGATGGACAATTATGGGTATGGTGAGGGCAGTAAGTGCCCACAGTATTTCAGGATGAACAAATTTCATAGTCGGCGCGAAGATATAGAATGGAAACAAGGCAGCACATCATATTGCAACTCCATTGTAGTTTGAATATTCTAAAAAATGCAAATGGAGGGGAAGAACGGAAAGAGAATCAGAATCAGAATGAGTTTTGGAGGCTATAACCGACCATCCCGCATGACCAGCGCGCGATCAGCCATCTTCGCCAGTTCTTCATTGTGTGTCACAATGACAAAAGTCTGCCTGTATTTTTCCCTTAAAGAGAAAAAAAGTTGATGCAATTCGCGGGCGTTTTTAGAGTCAAGATTCCCCGATGGCTCGTCGGCCAGAATTACGTCAGGATTATTCATGAGCGCTCTGGCCACAGCCACTCTTTGCTGTTCGCCACCACTCAGCTGATTGGGTTTGTGGTCAATCCTGGATTCCAGTCCAAGAAATGCCAGTAGCTCTTTGGCTCTGGGTATTGCCTCCTGACCGGAATCGCCATGGATATAAGCAGGTATACAAACATTCTCGAGTGCTGTAAACTCCGGCAAGAGATTGTGGAACTGGAAAATAAACCCAATATGTTTGTTGCGAAAATTGGCCAACTGTCGTGCATTCATGGATGAAATCACCTGATTTTCAAACTCCAGCTTGCCGGAGTCAGGTCGGTCGAGTGTGCCAATGATGTGCAGCAATGTGCTTTTACCGGCACCAGATGCGCCGACGATCGAAACAACTTCGCCCTTGGCAATTTCAACGTCGACTCCACGCAAAACCTCAAGATCGCCATACTTTTTTGTAATACCTGTTGCCCTGATCATCCTTGAATTTTTAAGCGGTGTAAAAATAACCCCCTCTTCGTGCATGAATGATGCTCAAACCGAAGTTTGTTTACTTTACTTTCGCCGAAATTTTTACGGAAATGAATATTCACGAATATCAGGGAAAATCCATACTCGCCTCCTACGGAGTTGCTGTTCAGCGTGGTTATGTTGCTCACTCTCCGGGTGAAGCTCTCGAAGCTGCAAAAAAACTGAAACAGGAAACCGGAACAGGCTGGTTTGTGGTAAAAGCACAAATCCATGCTGGTGGTCGCGGAAAAGGTACCATTACTGAAACCGGATCAAGAGGTGTTGTATTGGCCAAAAGCCTTGAAGAAGTTCCGGAAAAAGCTGAGGCCATTCTTGGTGGGCATCTTGTTACGCTACAAACAAAAGCGAGCGGAAAAAAAGTAAGCAAAGTGCTCATTGCTGAAGATGTATATGGCCCCGGTGCCAGTGAGCCTCGTGAATTCTATATGTCGGTATTGCTCGACCGCGCCCAGGGTCGCAATGTGATCGTTTATTCTCCTGAAGGAGGAATGAATATCGAAGATGTAGCACACAACACTCCTGAGAAGATTTTCAAAGAAGTGATTGACCCGCTAACGGGTGTCAATGATTTTCAGTGCAGAAAGATTGCATTCAATCTTGGCCTGAGCGGCACAGCGATGAAGGAAATGGGCATATTCGTGAAGAAACTATATGCAGCTTATGTTGGTTGTGATGCTTCCATGTTTGAAATCAACCCGGTGCTGAAGACTTCTGACGACCGTGTTCTTGCGGTAGACGCTAAAGTTTCGCTTGATGGCAACGGTCTCTTCAGACACAAGGATTACGCTGAAATGCGCGACACTACTGAAGAAGATCCGATCGAAGTTGAAGCCAGCAATGCTGACCTCAACTACGTAAAACTCGATGGCAACGTAGGTTGCATGGTAAACGGCGCAGGACTTGCAATGGCTACCATGGACATCATCAAATACAGCGGCGGTGAGCCAGCCAACTTCTTAGATGTGGGTGGCACTGCTGACGCCAAGCGCGTTGAAACGGCGTTCCGCATCATACTCAGAGATACAGCTGTAAAAGCTATTCTGGTGAATATTTTCGGTGGAATCGTTCGTTGCGACCGCGTGGCACAAGGAATTGTTGATGCCTATAAAAACATCGGCAATATCCACGTGCCGATCATTGTGCGATTGCAGGGTACCAATGCCGAAGAAGCAAAAAAGCTCATCGACGAAAGCGGCCTCGAAGTGCATTCAGCAATCACATTGCAGGAAGCAGCCGACAAAGTTAAGATGGTGTTGTAACCCTTATTAGTTGCAAACCATCCCGTATAGGCAGCAGCACATTTTCTACCCTCGTGTCGTTCACAATGCGCTTATTGAGCGCACCCATTACCTGCGTTTCTATGTCGTTGGGATGAGGCTCATGCAAAACCTTACCTGACCAGAGCACATTGTCAATCAGGATGTGCGCGCCCGGCTTTAGTTTTTGTACGAGCATCTCATAGTATTTCAAATAATTTTCTTTGTCCGCATCGATGAAAACCAGATCGATATCCTGATGAAGTGTCGGTATAAATTCCAACGCATCTCCAAAATGCCTTTCGATTTTTTTCCCGAGAGGACTTAAACTGAAATATTTATCCTGTATCCATTGTAATTCATCGTTGATATCAATGGTGATCAGAACACCATCATCTGTAAGACCTTCAGCAAGACACAATGCAGAATAGCCCGTGTAAGTGCCAATCTCTACAATGCACTTAGGCTTTATCATATGCGATATCATGCTCAATACTCTTCCCTGCAAATGACCGCTCAACATGCGCGGAGCAATGATCTTCTGCCAGGTTTCATGGTTGAGTTTTGCCAACAACTCAGATTCTGCTCTGGTGTGCAACTCGGCGTAACGTTCTATTTCCGGAGGTAAAAAATTCATTCTGCAAATTTTGTCAAACCTACGGAAGACATTCAATTACCCTTATTATGACAGTTGTACTTTTGCACCATGAATTTCACCCCGCTGTCGGATAAGCTCCGTGATTTTTTGCTCTCACATGGCATCTTCGGTGATACCATGTATTTGATGCACTTTATCATCGGATTCTTTGGGCTGGCAGCAATTTGTGTTCTCATCTGGGCAATAACGAGACTCATCATCATCGGCATCGTCAAACGCGTGGTGACCAAAACCAAGGCTGAATGGGATGATCAGTTGTTCGAATTCAAAGTATTCAGAAGTCTATCCCTCATCCTGATTGCCGTGATCATCACGAGTGCAGTACCGGACATTTTCAGAGACTACCCAAAATGGGGGAAGTTTGCGCTCATTACCGCCAAAATCTACATTGTGCTTTCAGTCATGTTTGCTGTCAATTCTATATTGAATGCAATAGTTGCCATACTCGAAGGAACAGACCGATACAAAGACAAACCCGTTCGAAGCTATAAGCAGGTTACCAAAATTGTTTTTTATCTGCTCGGATTTGTAATGATTCTGGCGATAGTTCTCAACCAATCACCACTGTATATTTTCACCGGATTCGGAGCAGTAACTGCAATTCTCTTGCTGATTTTCCGAGATCCGATACTCGGATTTGTGGCGTCGGTTCAAATGAGTGCTGTTGATCTTGTGCGCATCGGCGACTGGATTACAGTGGAGAAATATGGCGCTGATGGCGAGGTAATGGAAATCAACCTGACCACCATCAAAGTTCGAAACTGGGACATGACGGTTACAATTGTTCCCAGCTATGCCATTGTGAGCGAATCATTCAAGAATTGGCGTGGTATGGAAGAAAGCGAAGGCCGCAGGATCAAACGACACATCAATATCAAGATTTCAAGTGTAAAGTTCTGTGACAATGACCTTTACAACCGACTGCATAAAGTAGAACGAATCAAAGATTATATTCAGGAAAAATATGCTGAAATAGAATTATCGAATCAGGAAAATCAGACCGATAAATCAGTGCTGATCAACGGTCGACACATGACAAACATTGGAATATTTCGGGTGTACGCTGAAAAATACCTCGAGCAAAATCCGTTGATCAATAAGAATATGACATTCATGGTCAGGCAACTTCAACCGACTGAAAATGGTTTGCCCATTGAAGTCTATGCATTCTCAATTGAAAAAGAACTGGAAAAATTTGAAGTTGTCGCAGCAGATATCTTTGACCACCTGCTCGCGGCTGTTCCTTATTTTGATCTGGAAATATTTCAAAGTCCGAGTGGCAGCGATATGCGTGCTGCACTTGGCAATAACAACAACGAAGAAAAATGGCAAGAAAATCTTTGATCATGCAACTGGCCTTGGCCACCTTAATCGGCATGCCATTGGTGGCGCTTGTTGTTGACCATTTTTCTGAAACAGTGGATCTGCGCACGGCCATCGTTGGTGACGGCGTTTTCTGGCGACAGATTGTATATGGAGGTATTGCAGGTCTGGTGATTGCTTTCATTGCTCAATTGCTTATCTCTTCACCCCTGCTCGAAAAGGTGAATACCACGTACGCCAATTTGCTGGGAAGGTTCAACCTCACCTGGAGTGAAATTGTGTTCGTATCACTTTGCGCAGGTGTCGGAGAAGAAATGCTTTTTCGCGGAGCCATTCAACCATTTTTGGGAATTCCAATCACCTCGGTCTTGTTCGTTGCGATTCATGGTTATCTCAATCCTTCCAACTGGCGATTGAGCGTTTATGGAATATTTATGTCGTTAGCTATTGGTGTGCTTGGTTATTTCGCTGTTCAATACGGACTGATCGCTGCAATCATAGGGCATACTTTAATCGATGTTTACCTTCTTCATCATTTACAAAAAAATGCAGGTGATGTGGCCGTGAGTGAAAATCAAAAACTGGTGGACGACGAAACGCCCGAAGACGAATTTTAATATGGCGAAAAAAAACAACAGCGACGGGGGATTTGTTTATTCAACCAATCCGAACTACAGCCAATCCGAAGAAAATCACGAAGAGCAAGAAACCATTCCTCCTGCTCAACAGGATTTGCGCGTTTGGCTTGAAAAAAATCACCGCGGTGGCAAAACTGCAAGCGTGATCAAAGGCTTTGTTGGAACGGATGAAGATCTCGATGCGTTGGGAAAAGTACTGAAGACCAAATGCGGAACAGGTGGCAGTGCTAAGGATGGTGAGATTATTATACAAGGAGATCACCGCGAAAAAATTGTAACTATACTGTTGCAGTTAGGTTACAAAGTAAAAAAAGCAGGAGCATGATGTTACCACTGAAATTTGACATAACGGTGAAAACCATGCAACACCTTGAAGAGGTGTTAGCTGCTGAAATGGCTGCACTGGGTATCGGTGACATCAGTATAGGACGCAGAGCAGTGTATTGCAAAGGAAGCCTTCGTGATGTATATAGAATGAATCTGCACTTGCGAACAGCTTTGCGGGTGCTCATTCCAGTTTATGAAAGCAGTATTCGCTCCGCTGATGACATTCACCGTGCATGCATGAAGCACGACTGGACGCAGTACTTCAACAACAAGCAAACATTCGCTATTGATCCGAATGTTCGTTCGGAGTTTATCAAACACACCAATTATGCATCGGTGAAGCTGAAAGATGCCATTGCGGATACATTCCGGAATAAGTTCGGTACGCGCCCCGATGTGAATCCTGAATCGCCTGATGTATTGTTCAATCTGCACATTGACGAACATCGCATGACTGTGTCGCTCGACAGCAGCGGTGACAGCCTGAACCGCAGAGGATACAGAAATCGTGGTGCTCAGGCACCGCTCAACGAAGTGCTTGCCGCAGGTATGATTTTACTAAGCGGATGGCGGGGAGAAACCGACTTTTACGATCCTATGTGCGGAAGTGGTACACTGGCCATTGAAGCGAATATGATTGCACAGAACATGCCAGCCGGTATGCTGCGCAACACTTTCGGATTCCTCAAATGGAACAATTACGACCGCGCATTGTGGCAACAGGTAAAAAAAGAAGCGATTGCCAACATTCAACCGCTGCGTTGTCGCATTCACGCATCGGATGCTGACAAATGGCAATTGCGTGCAGCCAACGACAACATAGCCAACGCAGGATTCGATGAAGACATTGATGTATCGTTGGCAGATTTTTTCGAAAAAAAACCTTTGGGTGATAGTGGAATACTGATGATGAATCCACCTTACGGTGAAAGACTCGATCAGGACAATATTTTGTTGCTGTATAAAAATATCGGAGATCACCTGAAGCGAAACTGGCCGGGTTTTCAGGCGTGGATTATCTCATCCAACGATGAGGCTATCAAACGGATTGGTCTAAAACCATCGAAAAAATTCAACCTTATCAACGGCAATCTCAATTGCCGTTTCATCAAAATTGAGCTATTCGCCGGCAAACATGCCGACTGGAAAACGAATAAAGCGTGATTATTCAGGCACCGACATGCCTTTAAGTATTTCGAGTTCCTGTTCGTTGCCAAATTCAGTTCTGCCCTGCACACCTTTCGCATCGATGGATAGCCAATTGCCTATTTTTTTGTCTTTAACCCGCACACCTCGTTCTTGCGAGGGCACGCCGCAACCCCACCAGGTTGACAAGCCATATCCAAAATTCTTGTAGAATATCCCTTCGAAAGAGACGCTTCCATCTGTACAAAACTCCCGGCGCAATTCATACCGACCATCATTCGAATAAAACTTTTCGATGGCCATTACACCCGTATCGCGGTAACGGGTTTCCCGCACCAATTTGCCTTTGCGATAAAAGAACTCCCGTTCAGGAACCTCATTACCCCAGTTCCGTCGCTCAACGCTATCGGTCGGCTGAGAAGCCTGACGCAGGATGATTTCCTTGTTGGTGTTGTACCACACCTCAGGGTCAAAAGGTTTTTGTTGCTCACAGGCCGAAAAAAACAAGGCAATGCAAAAAAAAGATGGAAGCAAGAACTTCATAGGAATCACTATTTTGGCGAAAGATAAGTACTGAAAAATGCGGCACGAACCGGTTTTGCATAAATGCCTCAATAGACTATCTTCGCGGCCGAAATTTTCAACCAATAGTAAGAAAATTACGAATTACGAATTACAAATTATCAATTACGGAATAGCGGTGGTTATTCCAACTGATGTGTAAATAAGTTGAACTCAGTAAACTGAAGCTGCGCAATCTTCGTAATTCGTAATTTGTAATTCAAGGAGAGGTGTCCGAGTGGTTGAAGGAGTCCCGCACGTGCGGGAGAAAGTGTGTATAGGTGTTTTTTGAAATAATAAATTGGAGAGGTGTCCGAGTGGTTGAAGGAGTCCCGCACGTGCGGGAGAAAGTGTGTATAGGTGTTTTTTGAAATAATAAATTGGA